>NZ_CAXAVR010000135.1:0-6155 GCF_963972535.1 uncultured Salegentibacter sp. | reverse complement strand
ATAGGATCAAAAGACCCCGGAAATACTGCTTTTTTCATAAATCAAATTTAGTCTTCCCCGTGCAGACGGAAATCTAATTTAGTCATTTTTAGATGAATTTATTCCAGTTCTTTCTTCACTTCGGGTTTTTTGATGGGAGGAGGAAGTATGACAAGTGGAAATTAACAAGCAATGTCATCGCGAGCGAGGAACGAGCGTGGCGATCTTTTGTTAGAAATTAAAACCTCCCAGGGAAATAAAACTAATCCAAAACAATTACCACGTCTCACTATCATTTTTCATTTTTTGCTCGCCCAAAAAACGAAACAAAAAAAGGCGTCCTATGTGGAGGTGTTTTTTGGCAACAAGGCCAAAAAAATCGCAAATCAGCAGCTAAATTTACTCCAGGGCTTCAAAAATTTTTAACTCTGCTGATTTTCTACACTCACACACGGAGTGTATGTCTCGCTACGCTCGAAAGGTCATATTTTAAGTTAGATAATTTTTTCTGAGAGCTTGTACAAACAGACCTCACCTCGATTTTCCGACGTAGGAGGAAGTATGAGAAGTGGAAATTACCAGGGAACGTCATCGCGAGCGAGGAACGAGCGTGGCGATCTTTTCAAAAAGCTCTCCTCCTTCCTAAGGAGGAGTACCCAAAGGGGGAGGTGGTTTGTTGTTTGGAACTATTCGTCACTTCGAGTTTCCAACGCGAGGAGGAAGTATCGAGAAGTGGTATTGACACTCAAACCTGTTCTCGATATAGTTTTTTAAAGCTACCGCCTTAAAAATTCTACTCGAACAGACGTTATGGTTATTTAGGAAAGTGTTTTAAGCGTCATCCTGTCCCGAAGCGTCGGGATTGTTTCAGAGCCTGTCCGATTTTTTATCGGGGATCTAAGTTGTTGGTGATTAAAACATGTTAGAAGCTGAAACAAGTTCAGCTTGACGAAATAAAAAAATCGCAAAATCACGAACAAATTAGGCCCATATTTTTTCTCCAGTGAGATTTCCCCTTCGGTGCTTGTCCCGAATTTACATCGGGAAGCTAGGGGGCTGCTACTTCAAAGCCGTTTCAATCGCGCTTCCGTAGAGATCGGTTAGAGTGATTCCGGCGGCTTCGGCTTGTTGTGGCAGAATACTCGCCTGGCTTAAACCTGGAGTGGTGTTCATTTCAATAAAATGAGGCTCGCCATTATGAAAAATAAATTCCGATCGGGTAAAGCCTCGCATTTTGAGTTTTTTATAAATCAGTTTAGCGATTTCCTGTACCTGCTTGGTTTTCTTTTCAGAAATATTCGCAGGGGTGATTTCCTGTGATTTTCCTAAATATTTAGCTTCGTAATCAAAGAATTCATTTTCAGAAATTATCTCGGTCACCGGTAGCGCCTTTACTTTCCCTTTATAGGTGATCACGCCTACAGAAACCTCGGTGCCATCCAGGAAAGATTCAATAATCACTTCATCATCTTCTTTAAACGCGGTTTTTGTAGCGGGAACTAATTCTTCTTCAGTTTTCACTTTAGTAATTCCAAAACTACTGCCGGCGCGATTGGCCTTAACAAAACAAGGTAACCCCACCTTCGCAATAATTTCTTCCGCATTCACCTTATCCTCTTTATTTAGAAAATAATTAACTGCAGTTTTTATTCCGTAAGGTTTTAAAACGCTTATCAGGTCGCGTTTATTAAAAGTTAATGCCGCCTGATAATAACCACAGGTAGTTTGTGGGATTCCTACTAGTTCCAAGTAAGCTTGCAAGAGTCCGTTTTCTCCCGGTGTACCATGAATAGTATTAAAAACACAATCGAAAGAAATTGTTTTTCCGGCAATTTTTACGGTAAAATCGTTTTTATTAATCGGGTAGGGAGTATCATCATCGGCCACCACAAACCATTCTTTTTGCAAAATATGCACGCGGTATGGTTCGTACAAATCGCGGTTAAGGTGTTTGTAAACCATATTTCCGCTATTGATGGAAATTCTATATTCACTGGAAAAGCCGCCCATGGCGATGGCAATTTTTTTCTTCATTTCTCCGTTATCAGTTGTCAGTTATCTGTTTTCGGTTAACAGTTTTTCAGCTATTTGGCCTGGTTAGAATACTCTTTGAGAACTCAAAACCCAGAACCGATAACTGTAAGAACAAATCTACAAACAATCTGTCACCAAAAGCAGGGGTTTTATATCTTTGCTGCTTAGAAACAAATGTATGGGATTCTTTAAATTTATTTTCAGCAAAACCTTTTTAATTCAATTAGTGATTGCTGCCATTGTAATTGTGGTACTTGCTTTTTTAGCTCTTAGATGGTTAGATTATTCTACCAACCAGGATCAACGAATTGCAGTGCCAGACCTCTCTAAACAGTCTTTAGATGTGGTAGACGATCAACTGGCTGAACTCGATTTAAGGTATGAAATCCTGGATTCGGCAAATTTTAATCCCGATTTTCCGCGATATTCTGTAATAGAACAAGTACCGGAACCGGGACAATTTGTAAAGGAAAACAGAAAGATTTACCTTACATTGAATCCGTCTGGTTACCGAAAAATAATGATCCCCGATTTGATTAGGAGAACCCGCCGCCAGGCCGAACCTACCTTGCGATCTTTAGGTTTTGAAATTGGTGACGTAAGTTATAAACCCGATATTGCCGAAGACGCGGTATTAGAATTAAGACATAAAGGTAAAAAACTGGAACCGGGAGATGAGTTGATGAAAACTTCTAAAATTGATCTTGTTTTGGGCGATGGCTCGGGAAGATATAGAATGGAAGGTGAAGAAGAGCAGGATAGTATAACTTCTGAAGAGGAGGAAATAGAATTTTAATGAAGGAAGACGAGCAACACGAAATAGAGGAACAGGACGAAACTTTATACGAACATCATAAATTTGAGGCCGGTCCCGGCCAGAGTCCGTTGCGGGTAGATAAATTCTTAATGAATTTTATTGAAAATGCCACGCGGAATAAAATTCAGAAAGCCGCCAAAACCGGTAATATTTACGTTAACGAAGAGCAGGTAAAGCAAAATTATAAAGTAAAAGCCGGTGATGTGGTGCAGGTAATGTTTGAGCATCCGCCGTATGAGTTTTTGCTGACACCAGAGAATATTCCGTTAGATATTGTTTATGAAGATGATACCTTGCTGGTGGTAAATAAACCGGCAGGAATGGTAGTACATCCCGGCCATGGAAATTACAGCGGCACGCTTATAAATGCCCTGATTTACCATTTTGAAAATCTGCCAAACAACTCCAGTGATCGGCCAGGTTTGGTGCATAGAATTGATAAAGATACCAGCGGACTTTTAGTTATCGCCAAGACTGAGGAAGCAATGGCGCACCTCTCCAAACAGTTTTTTGATAAAACCAGCGAACGCGAATACGTTGCCCTGGTTTGGGGAAATGTTGAAGAAGATGAGGGCAGGGTAGAAGGCAATATTGGTCGCCATCCTAAAAACCGTTTACAAAACACGGTTTATGAAGGTGATGAAGCCGAAAAAGGAAAACCGGCAGTAACCCATTACAAGGTTTTAGAACGCTTTGGTTATGTGACTTTGGTTTCCTGTAAGCTCGAAACCGGGAGAACGCACCAAATTAGGGTGCATATGAAACACATTGGGCATACGCTGTTTAACGACGAGCGCTATGGTGGTGAAAAGATCTTAAAAGGAACCACTTTTAGTAAATACAAGCAATTTGTAGATAACTGTTTTAAGATTTTGCCCCGCCAGGCACTACACGCCAAAACCCTTGGGTTTATCCACCCAAAAACCGGCGAGGCAATGAGCTTCAATACCGAAATCCCAGAAGATATCCAGGCTTGTATCGAAAAATGGCGCAACTACGCCAAAAACCAGAAAGAGGTTTTGTAAGGTTTTTTCGTTAACTTTATTAGAAAGCTTGTTGAAATGGAAAACATACACCTAAAAGTTAGTACTAGAGAAGCCTATAAAGACTTAATGGAGTTTTTGGAAAAGTTTGATAAAAATGAACTCGAAATTATCCCTGATTCAGATTTTGAAAAGCAAAAAGCAAATCTTCAAAAGGAGTGGAAAGCAATTGAAGAAGGGAATTCCGATTTAATGGATCTCGAAGAATATGACAGTTATCTGGAAAAAGTTATAAGTGAATATGAAGATTAAACTATCTTCGAAATTCAGGACTAAACTTGAACGTCAGGTAAGATATATTGCAAAGGATAAACCCGCAGCTGCTAGAAAATTTAAAACCGACTTATTGTCTGAAATTCGAAAAATTTCAGATTACCCATACTCTTTTTGTCCATCAATTTATTTTGAAAATGAAAATATCCGGGAAATGATTTTCAAAGGATATGTAATCATTTTCCGGATAGATTCTGAAAATAAAATAATTTTAGTTTTTGCTCTTTTAAAACACGAAAATTTCTCTCAATAAATTGTTTAAAAATATCCCAAAAGCTCCTCCCCTTATTTTCAAGGGGAGGTGGCTGCAGGCGGGAGGGGTTCCTGTTCAAATATATTTCTCAATTTTAAAAACTACTGTTTTCTAGCTCTTTCCGGTAGGTTTTATAAGCAACTCATTAACATTCACACTATCGGGTTGGGTGGTGGCGTAAAGAACTGCATCGGCAATATTTTGGGGAGCTAATTTAGGTTCACCGTTGCCATAGTCCTTGTCTTCCAGTAGTTCTTCATCGCTAATGTCTTCACGAAGCCTTGTTTCTACTGTTCCCGGTTCTATAGAAGTCACTCTAATATTAAAGTCGGGAGAAAGTTCCATTCGCATGGCGCGGGAAAGTTCTATAACTGCAGCCTTAGAAGCACCATATACAGCGCCGCCTTCAAAGATTTCTTTTCCGTCTACCGAGGCTATATTAATTATATGTCCGCTTTTTTGTTTTTTCATTGTTGGGAGCGCAGCGTGAATACAACGTAGCGTTCCTTTTACATTTACTTCAATAGTTTGTAGCCAGTCTTCCAGCTTTCGGTTTTTAAGGTAGGTAAGGGGCATTACTCCAGCCGAATTTACCAGAATATCTATCTTTCCAAATCTATCGTATATTTTCTCAAAAGCTTCAGTCACACTTTTATCGCTGGTAACGTTCATTTCCACTTCAAAACTATCGCTAAGGCCTTTTCCTATATCTTTCAATTTATCCAGGCTACGGCTGGCTAAAGCTACTTTACAGCCTTTTTTAGAAAGTTCTTCGGCAATAGATTTACCAATTCCGCTACTTGCGCCGGTTACTACGGCTACTTTATTATTCAAATTCATGTTTTTTGTTTATTGGTTGGTTTGCAAGTTGGGAGGAATTAGAAGTTTAAGGCGTTAAAGAAGTTTGAAATAACAGGAGTTTAACGAGTAGGATCTTTATAGGAATCCAGGATTAAGGGTTCCCCATCACCCCGAACTTGTTTCGGGGTCTCAGTAATTTTAATTTCATCAGATTATCAGAGCCTGCGCCCAATTCTTGATCGGGAGTTCTAATAGGTATAGATTAATCATCATTCTAAATCCTGAAATATCCCGAAGCTTCGGGACATCATATCGTGAGATCGTCACCCTGAGCTTGTCTCAGGGTCTAGGTTATTTCTTAAATCTGCAAAAGAATTAAATTTATAAACGCTAATCTCAATTCAACGAACAATTTACCTGGGTCATCATTTTCCAGGCGCAGCTAAATTTTGGAAGTTTTTTAGCCGAATTCAGTTTTTTCTTAAATCTTATTTTTATGAATTTCCCTCCAGAAGTCTTGTATTGGTAATTCGCCGAATTAAGCAAACGCCCGTTATAATCTATAATAATTCCTCCGGTATTTCGCCAAAGAAAACTACCGCTAAAGGCTTTAACAAGCTTGGGATATTTACGGGAACCTTCCATTTTTTTTAGTTATTTGGAAGTATAAGATAAGGAAAAGATGTGTTAAAATTAAGTTTGGGAAGAAATTAATTGATTTCCAGGGGTTTTAAAATTCTTAATATTTCTTTTTTGAAATGCGATTCCCGGTAATTTGGCGTTGTGCGGCAGACTTAAACCTGGAGATCTCCATATCCCTTAGTTTTGCGTGTTTGGTTTTTCTACCCTGTACCCTGGCGCGCCATTTTCTCCAATTGCGCGGGTGCATTTGCTCTTGCATAAACTTAATCACCTCTTTTTCGGTAAGTCCAAACTGGTATTCAATAGCTTCAAA
>NZ_CAXAVR010000134.1:0-6297 GCF_963972535.1 uncultured Salegentibacter sp. | reverse complement strand
TTGGTGAAATGTTGGGCTTATATAGGCTGGAAAGACAGGCTTCCACATAAACCTGACAATACTCCTCCACCGGGTGTAGATTATAAAATGTGGTTGGGTCCCGCGCCTGAAAGACCTTTTAACGAAAACCGGTTCCATTTTACTTTTCGTTGGTTTTGGGATTATGCTGGCGGACTTATGACCGATTGGGGCGTGCACGAAATTGATATTGCACTCTATGCAATGAATGCTAAAGCACCAAAATCTGTTTTAGCTTCTGGCGGAAAACTTGCTTACCCCAATGATGCCGCTGAAACTCCCGATACGCTTCAGACAGTATATGAGTTTGAAAATTTCAATTTATTATGGGAGCACGCCGTTGGAATTGACGGTGGAAATTATGGTAGAAATGAAGGCATTGCTTTTATAGGAAATAACGGAACACTGGTAGTAAATAGAGATGGCTGGGAGATAATTCCTGAAGGAGATAATATTGATGGAAAATTTGTTCCGAAAGTTGAAGAAATAGCATTGCAAAAATCTGAAGGAAATGCGCTGGAAAAACATGCGGCTAATTTTGTTGAAGCCATAACTACCAATGACTCTTCAAAATTAAATTGCGGGATCGAAACAGGAAGCATCGCGGCTATTAATGCACATATGGGAAATATTGCATACAAAACAGGAAAAAAGTTGTACTGGGATTTAGAAAAAGAAAAATTTGATGATGATGAGGCGAATAATCTGTTAAAAGCGAATTACCATAATGGTTGGGAATTACCTAAGATTTAGAACTAAAATTAATTTCAATGAGTAAATATATAGCTAACGAGAATCGATACGAAAAGATGAAATACCGCCGCTGCGGAAAAAGCGGAATTAAACTTCCCCTACTCTCGCTGGGTTTATGGCATAATTTCGGAGATAATGATGATTTTGAAAATGCAAGAAACATTTTAAGAGCAGCATTTAATAATGGTATTACCCATTTTGATCTTGCCAATAATTATGGGCCACCTTATGGTTCGGCTGAGAAAAATTTCGGAAAGATTTTTGCCGAAGATTTTAAGCAATACCGTGATGAATTGCTTATTTCTACCAAAGCCGGTTGGGATATGTGGCCGGGACCTTATGGTAATTTTGGGTCCAGGAAATACCTAATTGCCAGTTTAGATCAATCGTTACAAAGAATGGGACTGGATTATGTAGATATCTTCTATCACCACCGCCCAGATCTTGATACACCTTTAGAAGAAACTATGGGTGCTTTAGACCAAATTGTAAAACAGGGAAAAGCACTTTACGTGGGTATTTCCCAATATTCATCTAAAGATACTGCCAGGGCAGCTGAAATTCTTAGAGCGCAGAAAACACCTTTCCTAATCCATCAACCTAGATATAATATGATGGATCGCTGGGTGGAAAATGGTTTATTAAATACACTGGAACACGAAGGGATTGGCAGCATCGTTTTTTCACCATTAGAACAGGGAATTTTAACCGATAAATATTTAAACGGAATTCCAAAAGACAGTAGAGCGGCAACCCAGGGCAGTTACTTAGATGAGTCGCAAATCACGCCCGAAATAGTTGAAAAAGTACAGGCACTAAACGAAATTGCCCAATCCAGGAATCAAAGTTTAGCACAAATGGCCGTGGCCTGGTTATTAAAAGATAAACGCGTTACTTCCGTTTTGGTTGGTGCGAGCAAGGTTTCTCAATTAGAGGATAATATTAAAGCCATTGAAAACATTGAATTCAATAAAATTGAATTGGAAAAAATAGAAGAAATTTTAAAAAATAAGTAGGATTAAAATAGGCTGTTTAAAACGCATATTTCCGTCTGGCATAACTTGTTTCAACTTCTAACAACATAGATCCTGAAACAAGTTCAGGATGACGATCGTAAAACACGCTTTAGACAGCCTATATTTTTATTTAATATAAACCTCTAAAAGTTCACAGTTTTCAGCTGAAAGCTTAACTTCTTTATTCGAGGCCGGAATTAATAAAGTTTCTCCCTGGGCAATTTTTTCAGAATTTCCATTTACTGAAACTTCTCCACTTCCGTTAACACACATATAGATCACAAACGAATCTAAATTGCTATAGTCTTTGGTAATTTCTCCATCTACAGCTAAGTAATTTGTAGTGAAATACTGGCAACAGGCAACTTCAGAAGATTTGTTTTTTGTTTTTTCGTAATTAAGCTTAAAATCGTCTTTCTTTTCAAAATCAATAGCATCAATGGCTAGTGCGGTATGTAGTTCACGGGAATTTCCTTCATCGTCAGTCCGGTCCCAATCGTAAATTCTATAAGTAACATCTGAGGTTTGCTGGATTTCAGCTAAAAGCACCCCCGCTCCTATCGCGTGTACTTTTCCGGTATTTATAAAGAAACTATCGCCTTTTTTTACTTCTTCAAAATTGAGTAATTCAACAATTTTTCCTTCTTCTAAACGGGTAATATAATCTTCTTTAGAAACACTTTCTTTAAACCCTATATTGATTTTTGCACCTTCATCGGCCTGCATAATATACCACATTTCGGTTTTTCCGAAAGAATTATGGCGTTGCTGCGCAAGCTCATCGTTAGGATGTAATTGTACAGAAAGTTCTGTATTGGCGTCTATAAATTTTATTAGCAAAGGAAAATCGGCATTAAATTCTTTATATATTTTCTTACCTACAATTTCTTCTTTGTATTCCTTTAAAAGGTCCTTTAGGGAAAACCCTTTTAGTTCACCGTTAGAAACTACAGATATAGCTCCTTCTACACCAGATATTTCCCAGCTTTCGCCCAGGTCGTCCCGGTTGGTTTCTTTATTTAGAATTGTTTTTAGTTTTTCTCCACCCCATATTTTTTCTTTTAAAATGGGGAAAAATTTTATTGGATAGTCAAGCATTATTTGGTTAGTTTTAAAAGCGCTCCAATATAATCAAATATTAGCATGTTAAAAAATTGGTAGCGTCTCATTTTAACAAGATTTAAAAAGTTTTAGGCCTCTCTAAAAATACGGCTGATTTTTATTTTTAATTTTCTTTTTCCACGAGAAATAAATCCCTGTACAATCGTTGTTTGTGCTTGCTGCTTACAGGATTCATATCTACGCTATCAATTTTTATCGTGCTAAAGTTTCTAAAAATGTGCTGTAAACTATCAAGATTATATTTCCCATCAGATAAAATCAAAAATTTATCTTCTGATGGAATTTTAAACTCACCATTTTTATTTAAAACCGGAATTGGTTTTCCATATTCCCAAATCATTTCTGGCGCAAAATCATTAATTTCATAAACAGGTGCATTATATTCTTTGAGATGCCTGTTAATATTTACAATGCTATTATAATCTTTGTTTACATTAATTTTATTGGCCATTGGCAAACCAAACCATACAATACTTACCAGGAAGAATATGCTTAAATAAAAAAGCGGTTTTATTTTTTTCAGTATTAAAAACCTAAACATTAAAACCCCGATGATAAATAAGAAAATTGAACTCAAAATATACCAAATCAAAATATCCTGCAGAAAAGATTCAAAATAGAAATATGCAGCAATGGGAAAAACACAGCCTACAATGGCGAAAATGCCAAAATGAAAATAAATCACCGCAGCTTCTTTGGTCTTTAAGCTTTTAAAATGATTAAAAAGAAATTCAATATAAAATGAGGTATTCATTGCCATAGGAATAAGAACCGGCAATAAATAACGTGATTTTTTCTCTGGAATTACTGAAAGCAAAAAAACTGAAGCCAGCGTCCAGAAGAGCGTGAATTTATAGGCTTTTTTATTGCTAACCTTATCTTTTAAATAAGGATAAAGCAAGGCCACAAAAGATGGAATGGTCCATAAACCACTTTGAATAAAAAAGCTCCAGTAATAATAAAACGGCCTCACATTGTAATTTAACCATCTGCCAGTTTCCTGGCTGGTAATTTCGGCAACTGCACGAGTATCAAATAAATAAACATAGAGGTTCCACCAACCTCCAGAAATTAATGCCACTAAAATTAAAAGAACCAGGGCTTTCCACCGTGCCTTTGTGCCGTCAAATTTGTAAATAATTCCGTAAGCAATTAAAAACGGAAGAAATAATGCATAAAGTGAAACCGGGCCCTTACTAAGAATAGAACAACCAATAAACAATCCGCTAACTAAAGCATATAAATACCAGTTCTTAGTTGAATTATAGAGTTTGTACAGCCAAAAGATAGCCAGCATCATAAAACTATGGGTATAAATATCCCACTGCCCGTCCCTACTGGAAAAAACAATATAAAATGAGGTAGTAGCTATTAAACCGGCCACGAAAGATAGTTCTATATTTTTGGTGATTTTAAGTAGCAATTTGTAGATAAAAACTACTAAAATTAATCCCATAATTGCTGAAGGAAGTCTTAAACCAAAAAGTCCTTCCATTCCAAAAACCGACATTGAAATTGCCGTTAACCAGGTTGGTAAAGGTGGTTTTTCATAACGCGGCTCAGCATTCATCGTGGTGAATATCCAGTTATTATCATTCAGCATTTCGCGGGCGGTAATAAAATTACGCGCCTCCATAATGTTGATATAGATCGCATCCAGGTTTATAAAAAACACGGCTATTGCTGCAAAAATGAGTAACAGAAGATATTTATTCTCTAATTTCATTATGGTGAATTATAATATTTCTAATATACATTATGGCGCCAAACAAATGCCCAATAAGCAAAACGGGATCTTTTCTAAAGACTGCATAAATTAAAATTAGCGAAGAACCTACCAGGCTTAACCACCAAAATCCCAGCGGTAAACAGGATTTCTTCTGTTTTTCTGAATACAACCACTGGTATAAAAAACGTAAAGTGAAAACGACCTGCGCTATAATTCCAAGAGAAAGTAACCACAGCGGAATAGCTTCATTCAGAAATAACTTTTGAAGGTTATATTCGTTATTAAAAAAGCTATAAATAACCACAATGGCAGGGAAAACCAGGATTATAAATCGTATTAAATAGGGAAGCTTTTTCCATTGCCCCTGGAAATGTAAATTTCTTATATAAATAAAATACGTTAGCGTTTGGCCCAGCATTATAGCAAAGTCATCTCTAAAATAGCCGTAAATAAAAAGTAAAAAAGAAGCCAGTAAACTTAATTCCCAAAAAAGTATTGGGGTAAGCACTTTCTTTTGTTTTTCAGAAAGTATCCATTGCATAATCATCCTTGACGAAAAAAGGATTTGCGCGGTAAAGCCAATTACATAAATAAGCAGCGAATTATCCATGTTTCGCTTTTATGCTGTAATCTATATACGATTTTTTAATCCAAACATAAGCAAAACAATCTACCAAAGGCCCCAGAAACCTATTTTTGAAATTGTATTTAGATTCGCCTTCAATTCTTGGATAATGATTAATAACCACCTCTTTTATCTCCTTTTGCTGCAATAATATCATAGCCGGTAAAAAACGCTGTAAACCTTTAAACATAGGGATTTTCTTAGCGTATTCGGTATGCATTATCTTAAGCGGGCAGCCGGTATCGTGAATATTATCGTGCGTAAAAAATATACGTACTGCGTTTCCGGTTTTGGAAGAAATACGTTTTACAAGGGTATCTTTTCTATTCTTACGCCAGCCGGTAACCAAACCAAAATCATTAATATATGGCAGAAGTAATTCAAAATCCTCAGGATGCGTTTGTAGATCGGCATCCAGGTAACCAAGCAATGGCGTTTTAGTATGATCGAAAGCGGCTTTTAATGCGGCGCCTTTCCCATAATTTTTGTTGAATAACAAACAATTAAAATCCTCGTGATCTAAACAGAATTTTTCTATAGCCGAAGCACTGCCGTCACCAGAGCCATCGTCTACCAGTAAAACACAGGATTTGAGTGAAGCCGATTTAAGGTAATTCTGCAAAAAATCAAAAAGCCTGGGTAAACTTTCAATCTCGTTATAAACCGGAACAATAATGGTGAATTGAAACTCCATAAACAATTAACAGGCTTTATTAAGAATTGAGGTAAATTTACTAAACCTAAATATCTGGTTAACAGTCGTTGAATTCTGGAGCAAAACGTATTTCAATGTTATCAAAGGAATTTTTTAAAAAATTTACCGGGGCAAAATTAAGGATATAATTGAGAAAAACTTTCAATTTAAAAATTAAGTTAAAAACAGATTAAAATTCCCATAAAATCAAGTTGAAGAAAAAAATAAATTTTTAAATAAAAAAAGCTTGTTTTATTTGGAAAGAGGCTTATATTTGCAACCGCAAAAACGGTCGCGTAGCTCAGCTGGATAGAGCACCTGCCTTCTAAGCAGGCGGTCC
>NZ_CAXAVR010000133.1:0-6481 GCF_963972535.1 uncultured Salegentibacter sp. | reverse complement strand
TGGTCTATGGAAGCACCAGAACATTATAAATGGCAACATTCTATTATTTCTACCTTACGGGAAAAATATCCTGAACTGGAATTTGTAGGAATTAATATTGATAACGACTCTCAACAATCCTGGAGGAATACTGTAGAAGTGTATGGAATGAATAAAGAGCGAGAATACAAATTAAATTCAGCTAACATCAACGTTAATCTACTTAAAAACTACCTCAACAAACTTATTTTTCTAGATACCGAGGGGAATATAGTAAACGGTGAAGCACAACTTAACACTCCTAATTTTGAAAGACAAATTTTGGAGTTTTTGAACAATTAAAAGGCTATTTAGAGAGTTCTTTTAAATTTATCGTCATCCTGAACTTGTTTCAGGATCTAAAATTCAGCTTGACGCAAACTCTTTAAATAGCCTTTCCGTAAATTTTATTTCAGCAATTTCTTATTGATTTCCCTTCTTATAATCAGATAAAAATTTCTCTAAACCAATATCTGTAAGCGGATGTTTTAATAAACCTTCAATAGAAGAAAGTGGTCCGGTCATTACATCGGCGCCTAATTTTGCGCATTCTAATACGTGCATGGTATGACGCACGGAAGCTGCAAGAATTTCAGTTTCAAATCCGTAATTATCATATATCAACCTGATATCTGCAATAAGGTTTAAACCATCAGTAGAGATATCATCTAAACGCCCAATAAAAGGAGAAACATAAGTAGCTCCAGCCTTGGCCGCAAGCAAAGCCTGACCTGCTGAAAAAACTAATGTACAGTTGGTTTTAATCCCATTATCGCTAAAGTATTTAATCGCTTTAACCCCTTCTTTAATCATAGGAACTTTTACAATAATTTGCTCATGCAATTCTGCCAGTTCCTCACCTTCTCTCACAATTCCGTCAAAATCGGTTGCGATCACTTCAGCGCTCACATCTCCGTCCACAATTTCACAAATTGCTCTGTAATGCCTGTAAATATTATCTTTTCCGGAAATTCCTTCTTTCGCCATCAAAGAGGGATTGGTAGTTACACCATCTAAAACCCCAAGTGCCTGGGCTTCCCTTATTTGATCAAGATTGGCGGTATCAATAAAAAATTTCATAATCTATAATTGTTTAATGTGTTGTTTTTACAAAATTATAACTTATAATGCTTAAGCAGCATTTTTTCATAGACTTTATCGGGTAAAATTCGCTTTAAACCCACTGAAAATTTCTGAAGCGCCTCCCCCACTTTATAATGCCCGCGAGGATCTTTTTCCTGAATAATTTTATGCACTGCTTTAGCCATGACAAATGGATCTTTCCCCGCGTCTACATCTTCATTCATCAATTTCAGGGTATTACCATAAGGTTCTTTGTAAGGAGAATCTTCCAGAACGGGAGCGTGATAACGACCGGCTGCGATATTGGTAGCAAAATCTCCGGGAGCAATATTGGTCATTTTTATATTGAAATCTTTCAATTCCATTCTAAAAGATTCGGTAGTAAGTTCTAAAGCTCCTTTTGAAGCTGAATAAATTCCGCGGTAAGGCAAACCCATATAACCGGCAATAGAAGTAATATTTATGATAAGTCCGCTGTTTTGCTTTCGCATTTCAGGCAAAACTGCTTTTATCACTTTTATAGGTCCAAAATAATTTGTTTCAAAAGCTTTTGCTATTTCTTCATCTGGAGTTTCCTCAATGGGGCCGGTAATTCCAACACCTGCATTATTGATAAGCACATCAATTTTGCCTTCCTCAGCAATTATTTGTTCAACAGCAGCGGTAATCGTTTCCTTTTTGGTTACATCTAAAGCAACCATCGCAAAAGGAGGATGAGATATCTTCGCCGGATTCCGGCTGGTACCGTAAACTTTAAAATTATGTTTAGAAAGGTATTCGCCTATAGATTTTCCAATTCCGGAAGAAGCTCCGGTTATAAGCACTACTTTTTGAGGAGATGCATTTGTTTTCATAGGCTGCAAAGATGCGATAAAATTTAGAACCTTTTAGAAACAAAAAATGGCAAGCTCCCCACATCACACCGCTACGACCGCCTACCCTTGCTGCGTTCCCGCCCTGGGGGATTCAGCAGGAGCTGGTTGTGTGGGACTTGCCGCTGCAAATATACAATCTTTCCTACTTTGCGCAAGTATTTTTTAAACCGAATTAAGTATTTTAGCAAGGTATTTAATGCAAAAGATCAATGAATAAATTTAAGTTCCTGTCCCTGTTAATATTAGGATTTTTATTTTTTTCCTGCGGAAGCAATTCTGATAAAAAAACTTCTTATTTTAAGCTGAAAACTGCCGAAAATAAGACTGAATTTAAGCTTGGAGAAACAATTGAAGGCTCTATAGAAAACCTAAAAGACCGTGAAATTGATTCTATTCAACTTTATTTTCAGCAAAAATATTTTCAAACTTTAATAGCGGAAACTTCTTTTTCGGTTCCACTTGAAAACACAAAATTAGGACGCCAAAAACTGGAAGCTATAGTTTTTTCTGAAGGGGAAACCGATACAATTAGTGAAAACCTAAAAATTTTAAACAACCAATCTCCAAAAGCATATACTTATAAAGTAATTAAGGAATACCCGCACGATAGCGAAGCTTATACTCAAGGGCTGGAATTTTATAAGGACACTTTATATGAAAGCACCGGGCAATATGGTAATTCTTCGTTAAGAAAACTCAACCTGGAAACCGGCGAAGTTTTAAATAAAATAAACCTGGAGGACACTTATTTTGGCGAAGGACTTACCATTCTTAATAACAAACTTTACCTGCTAACCTGGAGAGAAAAAGAAGGTTTAATCTACAATTTAGATGACTTTGAACAAACCGGTACTTTTAGCTATAACCAGAGTAAAGAAGGTTGGGGTTTATGTAACGACGGTAAAAAACTTTATAAAAGCGATGGCACCGAAAAAATTTGGATTCTTGATGCAGAAACTCTTGCTGAAAAAGATTTTATACAGGTAGCTACCAACACTAAAATTTATTCAAAATTTAATGAACTGGAATGGGTTGAGGGAAAGATCTATGCCAATACTTACCAGTTTCCCAGTGTGACTATTATTAACCCTGAAAACGGCGCAATAGAAGGTGTAATAGATTTTAGGGGATTGCGGGAACGCTTAGGTAATCTTGATGATTTGGATTCTCAAAATCACGTTTTAAATGGAATTGCCTATAACCAAAATACTAACAAACTTTACGTGACCGGGAAAAACTGGGACAAGGTTTTTGAAGTAGAAATAATAGAAAAATAATGGCTGAAACACCAGAAATATTTGAACAAAGCTTTTTAGTTGAAGAAAGGCATTTAGATGAACAGAACCACGTGAATAACGTGCAGTATGTACAATGGGTGCAGGATGTTGCCAAAGCGCATTGGGAAGCACGAGCCACCAAAGAGCAAAATGAGAAATTTTTCTGGATCGTGGTTACCCACGAAATAAGTTATAAGCAACAGGCTTTTTTGGGCGACAAGATTTTACTGCAAACCTATGTTGGTGAAACCACTCACGTAAAATCTGTGCGGCACGTGATTATAAAAAATGCTGAAACCGAAAAAGTTTTGGTAGAAGCCAAAACCACCTGGGCGCTTATGGATCAGGAAAAGAAAAGACCAACCAAGATTTCAGAAGAATTAAAGAAGGTTTTTCAGCAATAATTCTATTCATTTCAGAGAAGCGAAAAAAAAGCTTATTTGAAAGTGTGCTATTTCCGTCATCCTGAACTTGTTTCAGGATCTAACACGAAAAAAACTTTTTCAAATAAGCTTTTAAAATTATATCCAGTATTGAAAGAATTACACTTTAAATAGTGGTTTTCCCTTCATCATAGCTTTTACTTCATTTTTAACCGCTTCCAGTTCACTATCATTATCTATATTAGTGATCACACGCTCAATAAAATCTACAATTTTAGACATATCAGCTTCAATAAGTCCGCGGGTTGTTACTGCAGCGGTACCAATTCTAATTCCGGAAGTTACAAAAGGTGATTTATCATCAAAAGGAACCATATTTTTATTAACGGTAATTTCAGCTTTACTTAAAGCTTCTTCAGCTTCTTTTCCGCTTACATTTTTATTTCTAAGATCTATAAGCATACAGTGATTATCGGTACCACCGGAAATTATATCATAACCTTTATCCATAAATGCTTCGGCAAGTTTCGCTGCATTCTTTTTAACCTGAACTGTGTAATGCAAAAACTCATCGGTTAAAGCTTCACCAAAGGCAACCGCTTTTGCAGCGATAATATGCTCTAAAGGCCCACCCTGGTTTCCAGGGAAAATTCCGCTGTTAAGCAAAGTAGACATTTTTTTAGGTTTTCCGTTTTTCAATTTTTGACCAAATGGATTATCAAAATCTTTACCCATCATTATAATTCCGCCACGAGGCCCACGAAGAGTTTTGTGCGTGGTTGAAGTTACAATATGGCAATGTGGCATTGGGTCACTAATTAATCCTTTGGCAATAAGCCCGGCAGGATGCGCAATATCTGCAAACAAAATTGCGCCAACACTATCAGCTATTTCTCTAAATCTTTTATAATCTATTTCTCGTGAATATGCCGATGCTCCAGCAATAATCATTTTAGGTTTTTCTTTTTTGGCAATTTCAGCAACCTGGTCGTAATCTATAAGTCCGGTTTCCTTGTCTACCCCGTAAAATACAGGATTATAAAGTTTTCCGGAGAAATTTACCGGAGAACCGTGGGTTAAATGCCCACCATGAGAAAGATCAAATCCTAAGAATTTATCTCCCGGGTTAAGGCAGGTATGAAATACCGCGGTATTCGCCTGTGATCCCGAATGGGGCTGTACGTTGGCATATTCGGCATTAAATAATTCCTTTAAACGATCTATAGCCAGTTGTTCTACTTTATCTACCACTTCGCAACCGCCATAATAGCGTTTGCCCGGGTAACCTTCAGCATATTTATTGGTAAGTACAGAACCTGCAGCTTCCAGAACCTGCTCGCTCACAAAGTTCTCACTGGCAATTAACTCAAGTCCGTTAAGTTGGCGTTCTTTTTCTTCCGCAATCAAATTAAAAATTTCGGTGTCTCGTTGCATTTCAAAAGTTTACGTTAAATATTCATCAAAAGTAAGAAATACATTCGGTTAATAACAGGAAAATAATATATTTGGATTCATTAGATTTCTTAATAAAAACAAAAAATTATATGCCTATTACAGCTAACGACCCAAATAGAAAAACCTGGTTGGAAACTTCGGAAAATACCGATTTCCCTATTCAGAATATTCCTTTTGGGGTATTCCTAACCCGGGACGATGTAATTACCATAGGCTCCCGTATTGGAGACTTTGCGATAGACCTTGGCGCACTGCACCAATTGGGCTATTTTGAAGGAATCCCGTTAACCGATGATATATTTTTACAGGATACCCTAAACGATTTTATCTCTGACGGAAAAAAGACATGGCGATTGGTACGTAACCGAATTGCCGAAATTTTTGACGCAAAAAATGATAAATTAAGGGATAATGAAGAGCATAGAAGCCGTGTACTTTTTACGCTAGACGAGATTGAAATGCAAATGCCGGTTCAGGTGGGTGATTATACCGATTTTTATTCGAGCAAAGAGCACGCTACCAATGTAGGAACAATGTTTCGTGATCCAGACAATGCATTATTACCAAACTGGCTACACATTCCTGTAGGTTATCACGGAAGAAGTTCTTCTATAATCCCAAGTGGAATCCCGGTACACCGGCCACAGGGACAAACAAAACCAAAAGATTCTGATACTCCTGTATTTGGACCTTCAAAAAGAGTAGATTTTGAAGTTGAAATGGCTTTTATCACTACAGACGCTAATCCGTTAGGAGAACCAATACCCATAGAAGAAGCCGAAGAATACATTTTTGGAATGGTATTGTTTAACGACTGGAGCGCAAGAGATATCCAGGTATGGGAATATGTACCTTTAGGGCCATTCCTTGCCAAGAATTTCGCTTCTTCAATTTCACCGTGGATTGTTACTTTAGATGCTTTAGAGCCTTTTAGAACTGAAGGACCTAAACCTGAAGTAGAATTATTTCCATACTTGCAAAGCACTGGCAAGAAAAGCTTTGATATTAATCTTGAAGTTTCCCTTAAACCGGAAAATTCTGAAGAAACTCCGCTGTCAAAAACCAATTTCAAGCATATGTACTGGAATATGAGTCAGCAATTAGCACATCATACCGTTAATGGTTGCCCGGTAAATTCTGGAGATATGATGGCTTCGGGAACTATTTCAGGGAAAACCCCAGATAGTTATGGTTCTATGTTAGAATTATCCTGGAAAGGTGAAAAGCCAGTAAAACTTAAAGATGGTAGCGAACGAAAATTCATTGAAGATCACGATACGGTAATTATGCGTGGTTATTGCGAAAGCAAAGGCCGTAGAATTGGTTTTGGCGAAGTAAGCAGCCAATTATTACCGGTTTTTGAACCTAAGAAAAAGTAAAATATTTTGAA
>NZ_CAXAVR010000132.1:0-6509 GCF_963972535.1 uncultured Salegentibacter sp. | reverse complement strand
ACTGTTCCCATTAAAAGTTTTTCAAAAACCGAATGGCTATGCGTGCCCATTACCACCAAATCGGCATTCCAGGTTTTAGAATATTCCAGAATAGCAGTGGCGGCATCACCTTCGGCTAAATGCGTTTCTACATTTTCATCGTTAAGGTGTTTTGCTGCAGTCTCCAGAAAATCTTCTACTACCTCCCGCATTTCCTGTGCGATATCTAAATTTACAGCCATTTCATCATAGCCTGAATATCCCATAAACGTAGGATAATCAATTCCGTAGTAACTTACATTGGCCATTACGTGAAGTAAACAAACCCGGGCATCTAATTGTTTGGCGAGTTTGTAACCGGCTTCAGCCACTTTTTCTGAAACAGGATGATAATCTATTGCAATTAATATACGCTTCATAAGATTGGGATTTCTTATAAAGTTATTAAATGAATTTTAAAAATTAGAATAATTGGTAATGAATCGGTTGAAAAAAGAAATCTGGTTAAATTTATTCTTTAACCACAATTAAGCTCGCTTTGGCGCCGGTTAAAAGGTCCCATTCTTTAGAAGCAACCAGGTTGCCGTTTTCTTCCAAAACTTTTAACTGCGCGGTATTAGGACCTGAAGAGCCCTGGTTTATAGCTTCAAATTCAATATTGTTAAATCCGCTTTCTAATGTAACCAAAACCGGGTGATAACCACTTCCCAGCACTACCCGTTTTACAAAATTACCATTTACATAAATATTTACCTGGTCACCATCTACAAATTGATGGTCGCGGCAATACAGCTCAACAAATTTCCCGGTAGTTTTAAAATCGCCTAAATACTGGTCTTCCTTATATTTATTTAAAGCTTCTTTATCTGCTGTCCATTTCTCCTTTACTGCGTCACCAGCGGTTTTTAAATTATTAGGTTTTTCTCTAAAGTCTATAGTTTTAGGTTTCTCTCGTAGGTATTTGCTTTCGTCGTTAGATTCCTCGGCCCTAAGAATAGGAAAACCAGAAGATTTTGTTTCAGGCTCAGCTTTTAGAATTCCTCCGGTATTATTGGTAGCAGGAAGGTCTATTTGCCCGTAGCTTAATAAGGTGAAGCAAAAAAACAAGAATGTATAGATAAACTTCATAAAGTGAATTCTTTAAGCTAATTATATCAAAAATACAGCCAAATTAGCATACAGAAAAATCTTTTAAGATAAACCTGAAATGTAGCCGTCCCGCTCAGGCCATTCGAAAAACAATTACTTATCTTTACTCACCAGGAAAGTTCAAAAATTTAAAAACTACCATGCAAATAAATCATCTCTTAGAAGAAAATTCTATAGCCGGAAAATTTGTAGCACAACTCAGAGATACTGAAATTCAGAAAGATAGAATGCGTTTTCGCAGAAATATTGAGCGTTTAGGCGAAATTTTAGGCTACGAACTAAGTAAAACACTAAAATTTACTTCAAAAAATATAAATACCCCACTAGGAAATGCTGAAGTGCAATTACCTGAAACCCAGGTTGCGCTTTGTTCTATTTTACGCGCCGGACTTCCTTTACACAATGGTTTATTAAATTATTTTGATGATGCTGAGAATTCCTTTATTTCAGCATATCGCCATCATCCAACCAACGATGAGAATTTTGAAATTGTAGTAGAATACCTTGCTTCACCTTCCCTGGAAGGAAAAACCCTAATCCTTGCTGACCCAATGCTGGCTACCGGCCGTTCTTTTGTTAATGTGATGAAGGCGCTGGAACATATGGGTAAACCCAAAGAAATTCATTTAGTAGCCGTAATTGGTGCCGAAGAAGGCATTGCCCACGTAGCTGAAGAATTTCCTGCAGATACCAAACTCTGGATCGCAACCATAGATAAGGAATTAAACGATCGCGGATATATTGTCCCAGGTCTTGGAGATGCCGGAGATCTTTGCTATGGCGGCAAACTTCAGCATTAATAATATCCGGTTCTTATTGTTTTCTTAAGTGCTGGGCGCTGGCTTGTTTATTTCTTAAATTCACATATTAATATGCTAATTCTTAAAAAATAAATTATGAAAGCCGTTGGAATAAAAAAATCGCTTCCTATAGATCATTCAGATAGTTTTATTGAATTTAATACTGAAGAACCCAAGCCGGGAGATTCAGATCTATTGGTGCGTATTAAAGCCGTTTCTGTAAATCCTGTAGATTTTAAAGTGAGGCAAAATGCCGCAAAAAACAAAGAGTTAGATACACCCAAAATTTTAGGTTGGGATGCTGCCGGAATTGTAGAACGGGTTGGAAATAAAGTTACTAAATTCAAACAGGGCGATGAAGTTTTTTATGCCGGGGAAATTGACCAGCCGGGTTGCAATGCCGAATTACAGTTAGTAAACGAAAATATTGCAGGCCATAAACCTAAAAACCTTTCTTTTGAAGAAGCAGCCGCTTTACCCCTAACCGCTCTCACAGCCTGGGAATGTATTTTTGAGCGTTTAAAAATTGAAGAAAATTCAGGGGAAAACCGGGATATTCTTGTTATTGGCGGTGCCGGCGGAGTTGGTTCCATTGGAATTCAGCTTTTAAAGAAACTTACCAAATTTAATGTAATTGCCACTGCATCCAGGAATGAAACCGAAGCATGGTGTAGAAATATGGGCGCCGATGTGATTGTAAATCACAAGAATTTAGTAGAAGAAATGAAAGCTAAAGGTTATGAAAACGTAGATTATATCCTCAACTTTTCTGATACCGAATTGCACTGGGACGCAATGGCCGAACTCATAAAACCACAGGGAGAAATTTGCTCTATTGTTGAAACAAAAGATAAAGTAGATTTAAATAAACTTAAGGGTAAAAGTGTGGCTTTTCACTGGGAATTGATGTTTACCCGGGCTAAATTTCAAACTCCAGATATGCACAAACAGCACGAAATACTGGAGAGAGTTTCTAAACTTTTAGAAGAAAAAACTATTGAAACCACATTAAATAAAACTTTTTCAGGATTAAATTCCGAAACTTTTAAAGAAGTTCATAGTTTACAGGAATCTGGGAAATCTATTGGTAAAAATGTGATTTCGTTTTAAAATAAAAAAGAGGTTGTTTGGAATTAATCTTTTAGCGTCATGCTGAACTCGTTTCAGCATCTAATATGTTCATGATTTTAAACATGTTAGACCCTGAAACCAGTTCAGGGTGACGGCTTAAAACTTAACAAACAACCTCTTCTAATTACAATTAAACAGGATCTTTTAAGCTTCCTGTTTTCTGGCTTTAGCTTCGTAATCTATATAACCTTTTTCACCGGGCACATAGAAAGTATCGGTGTCCCAGTCTGAAAGCGGAATATTTTCAGCAAAACGCTCTACTAAATCGGGATTGGAAATATAAGGTTTTCCAAAGGCTACCAAATCGGCATTTCCTTCTTCAATTACTTTATTTCCAGATTCTTGATCAAAGCCTGCGTTAATCATTAAAGTACCATTATACATTGGCCGGTATCTCTTAGCGATTTCAGTTACCGCATAAGGAACATCTGAAACATCGTTAAAAGGCTCTGACAAATGCAGGTAAGCAAGATCGTAATCGTTCAATTTCTTGATAATATAATCGAAAGTTGGGATGGTTTCCTCATCCATCGTCATTCCAAAAATACCGTTCAGGGACGGGTTTAATCTTAAACCAATTTTTTGCTCTGGCATTACCTCCTTAATCGCATCTATGGTTTCAAACAAGATCTTTGCACGATTTTCTATGCTTCCGCCATATTCATCATTTCTTTTATTAGAAGTTCCATTAAAAAACTGGTGAAATAAATATCCATTTGAAGAATGAATTTCAACTCCATCAAAATCGGCCTCCATTGCATTTTTAGCCGCATTTTTAAAATCCTGGATCGTTCTTTTAATATCTTCAATGGTCATTTCTTTTGGCGTCACGGTATCTTTAAAACCTTCCGGTGTATAAGATTGCGCTTCAGGATTTATTGCTGAAGCCGATAAAGGTAAATCCCCGTTATGAAAATCGGGATGAGACATTCTACCCACGTGCCAAAGCTGAATAAACATTCTGCCTTTAGCTTCGTGCACTTTTTTATTTACCATTTTCCAGCCTGCAATTTGCTCTTTGCTGTAAATTCCAGGTGTATTTACATACCCCACAGCTTCTTTAGAAACCTGGGAACCTTCGGTAATAATAAGTCCGGCAGAAGCTCTTTGGGTGTAATAAACATCGTGTAGACCTTCAATAGGCGTATTTTCAGGATTATCAGCCCTACTTCGCGTCATTGGAGCCATTACTACTCTATTAGGAAGTTCTAATCCGTTTAAATTATATGATTTTAATAAATGTTGTTCTTTACTCATAGCTTTTTTTGGTTGTATTAATCAATCTTTTTCTTAGCAATTTTTAAAAGCTAAATTATATGAAAAAGGAAAGAAACTACTTGATGTATGTTAGCAGGGCCTGTTAAAAAATGTTAAGCTAAGACAGCTCTTTTCGCAGCCTGCTTAGGCTTTCTGGTTTTATACCAAGATAGTTCGCAATATGGTAATTGGGAACGCGCTTTTCAATTTGGGGATAGGTTTGGCAGAATTCCAGGTAGCGCTCTTTGTTATTTTTTTGAAGTGAAGAAAGAATTCTACTTCTAAGTGCCACAAAAGCATTAGTAGTTTTAATTCTGAAAAAACGTTCAAATTTAGGAATTCGCTTATATAAAGTTTCAAGAGTATCGCGATGAATTCCCAGGAGAACCGAATCTTCTATAGCTTCAACATATAACTGGGCGGGATAATTTCCGAAGAAAGCTTCAAAATCGCTTATCCACCAGTCTTCTACTGCAAACTGAATAATATGCTTATTACCATTTTCATCTAAATAAAAGGCTTTTAAACACCCCTTAACCACGTAATATTCGTAATCTACAGCCTGCCCCGGTTTAATTAGAAATTCTTTTTTTGAAATTCGTTTTTCTGATAGAACACCAGTAAATTCTCGCTGTTCATCTTTAGAAAGATTGATTTTTGAAGTTACGTGTTTTAAAATTTCTTTATGCATTATCAACATTCTTAGAAAGGATAACCTATAGCGAAATTCAAGACCGGATTTGCATAATCAAATTCCCAGCGCTCACCTTCCTGTAAAGATGGATCATGTAAAGGAGCCGCGAGGTCTACACGAATCACAAAACTTTGAATATCTACTCTTAAACCAAAGCCGGTACCAATTCCCAGCTCGTTCATAAAGTCTTTGCTGAATTCTCCTCCCTCCAGAGTGCTGTTTTCCCCGGTGTTCCAAACATTACCGGCATCGGCAAAAACGGCACCGTATAAATATGGAAAAAGCGGAAAGCGATATTCCAGGTTAGCTTCCAGCCTAATATTTCCAGCCTGGTCAAAAAATGCACCTTCTTCATCTGGTGGCGTATACGTTCCGGGACCTAAAGAACGCGTGTTAAAAGCTCTTACGCTATACGGGCCACCCGCAAAATACTGTTTTGTAAATGGTAAAACATCAGAATTTCCATAAGGTAAACCATAACCGGCAAACAGCCTGGTAGCTATTTTAGAATCTGATCCTGTTTTTAAATGATACCGCAAATCAATATCTGCTTTGGCGTATTGGGCATATTCAAGATTTAAAAAGGTTTGGGGATTTTCTTCCCCGTGCCCGCTTATGGCATCAATTAAATTTCCAGCCACATCTAAAGTAGAATTTATAAAGAACTGGTGCCTGCTATTCCCGTCTATAAGTCCGTTATAGAGAAAAGAATAGGTTAAACCAGCAATAAATTCCTGGTTAAAACTTCTTTCTAAAAATGGGTTACGGGTTAATATATCCTGAAATTCCTGGGTGGTATTTCCCAGGTTGACATAATTTAAAGAAATAGGATAAAACTCGTGGGTTACAAAACGATTGGCATTCCAGAGATAACCAAACCGCGCAGAAACTGAGCCAAGGCTAAAAAGTTTACTTCGGGTAAGATAATCAAACCCTAAACTGGTCTTTGTTTTTGGGATGGAATATGAAAACCAGTTTTTATCAAAATTTATGGGGAATAATAACCTGGGGAAAATAAGATCTCCCTGTAAACCTAATTGTATACTGTTTAATCCTGCCTGCGTGCCTCCGCCGGTTTGTACTTCATAACCAAAATCTCCGGTAACATTTAGAATTTCTCCGCCCTTAAAAAGATTCCTGTTTGTATAAGCCAAAGCTAAACTTGGGCCGGTAAAGCCGTTAGATTTTGTTACCGCCTGGATTTCTGCCCGCAAGGAGCGTTTATTTAATGGAGAAAGATAAATATTGG
This sequence comes from uncultured Salegentibacter sp., assembly GCF_963972535.1. Lineage (NCBI taxonomy): Bacteria > Pseudomonadati > Bacteroidota > Flavobacteriia > Flavobacteriales > Flavobacteriaceae > Salegentibacter > uncultured Salegentibacter sp. The sequence continues at coordinate 250 of NZ_CAXAVR010000132.1, read as the reverse complement.
TTTCCAGCACTCCCAAACTATCGGTAGAGAGGCTATCAATTTCAGTATAATTTATATTTACGAATTTGTAAGCGCCGATGTCTCCCAGCCTCCTGGCGGTATTTCGGGAATTTTCAGGGTTATAATACTGCCCTTCTTCCAGTAAAATGTAAGGATCTAAATGTTTAGGTTTAAAAAATATTTCTTTCTGAAAAAAGTTCTTTTCAGCATAGCGGGTTTTTGCGGTAGTACTATCGGTTCCTACTTCATA
>NZ_CAXAVR010000131.1:0-6629 GCF_963972535.1 uncultured Salegentibacter sp. | reverse complement strand
TAGATCTTCTAGGCTTCTCAGTAGATGCAGATTCAGAAGTGAATTTTGATATTCTTCTTCTAGGTTTGCTGGATTTATAATAGACCAATAAGTTAATTTTTAAAACCACCTTCGGGTGGTTTTTTTGTTTAATTCAATTTGCTAAAATTCATTGTATACCCTCTTTTTAGTTGTATGAATAATCAAAAGCTGATAGATGTCAGGTTTACTTCTTTTTACCAGTAACATAAAAACACAATTGTTTTATTAACTTTATTTTTGCCGAACCAATTTACAAATTATGAACAAAGGAATTTATATCGCTACGCTGGAATCCCACAGCGGAAAATCTATGATCTCGTTAGGATTAATGAGAACACTTTTAGGAAAAATGGTGAAAGTAGGTTACTTTAGGCCAATTATAAACGATGTCCCGAAAGGAGAAAAAGACAATCACATAGATACAGTTTTAAGCTATTTTGATTTAAAAATCCCTTATGAAGATACTTATGCATTTACCCGAAGTGAGGTAATTCAAAAAACAAATGATGGGAAATCGGGGGAGATTATTGACACTATAATTTCCAAGTATAAAAAGCTGGAAGATGAATTTGATTTTATATTGGTAGAAGGAAGTGATTTCTCTGGTGAGGGTAGTGTTTTTGAGTTTGATGTAAACGTAGTGATTGCTAAGAATTTAGGAATACCGGTAATAATTGTAGTTAGCGGCCAGTTTAAGAGCTGGGAAGAATTGTTAGGAAATCAGCAAATGGCTTATCGTGCATTTAGAGATAAGGAAGTTCAGGTTATTGCTATGGTTAGTAATAAAATACAGGAAGAGAACCTGGAGCCTGCAACAACGAATATGCGCGGATTTTTACCGCAGGAAGTTGATGTATTTGCAATTCCGTTAATCGATACACTTAACAATCCTACTTTAAAAGAAATAGTAAAAGCACTGGACGGGACGGTTTTATTTGGGCACGATTTTCTTGATAATCAAACCGGAAATTTTGGAGTGGGTGCTATGCAGCTTAGGAATTATCTAACTACATTAAAAAATGAAAGTTTAGTAATTACTCCTGGTGATAGAGCTGATATTATTCTTGGTGCATTACAAGCCAATATTTCGAGCAATTATCCAAGAATTTCAGGAATTATTTTAACCGGTGGTTTAAGGCCGGAAGAATCAATTTTAAAATTAATTGAAGGTTTATCTGATATTGTACCTATAATTTCGGTACAGGAGGGGACTTTTGCAGTTACAAATAAAGTTGGTGCTATAAAGTCTAATATCTATGCCGATAGTATTCAGAAGATACAAACTACCATTAGTATTTTTGAGCGGTATGTTTCTTTTGATCCCCTGGTAGAAAAACTTACAAATTACCAACCCCAGGGTAGAACTCCCAGAATGTTTCAGTACGATTTGGTGAAGAGAGCCAGACAAAGTAAAAAGCATATTGTGTTGCCAGAAGGTACAGATGAGCGTATCCTAACCGCAGCAAAACGCCTTATAGATATGGACCTGGTAGAGCTAACTTTACTAGGAGATTTTGATACTATTCAGAAAACCGTAGCTAAAATTGCTTTAGATCTTGATTTTTCAAAAGTAAATATTATAGATCCTGTAAATTCCCCAAATTTCCAGGATTATGCTGAAACTTTCTATGAATTAAGAAAACATAAGGGTGTAAATATGGATATGGCGAAAGACCGTTTAAGCGATGTTTCTTACTACGGAACTATGATGATCTATAAAGGTCACGCAGACGGGATGGTATCTGGTGCGGCGCATACTACGCAACATACTATTTTACCCGCTTTACAGTTTATAAAAACCAAACCAAATGTTTCTGTAGTTTCTTCTGTATTTTTTATGTGTTTAGAAGATAGGGTTTCAGTATTTGGAGATTGCGCGATTAATCCGAATCCTACTGCGGCAGAATTAGCAGAAATTACTATTTCTTCGGCAGAAAGTGCTTCAGCCTTTGGCATAGATCCAAAAATTGCGATGCTTTCTTATTCTTCGGGAACTTCAGGAAAAGGTGAAGATGTAGATAGAGTGAGAGAAGCTACTGCTATAGTTAAAGAACGAAGACCAGATCTTAAAATTGAAGGCCCAATTCAATATGATGCGGCAGTAGATATTAGTGTTGGAAAAAGTAAACTTCCAGGCTCTGAAGTAGCTGGACAGGCCAACGTACTAATTTTCCCCGATTTAAATACCGGAAATAATACTTATAAAGCTGTACAACGTGAAACTGGCGCTTTGGCCATAGGACCAATGCTTCAGGGCTTAAATAAGCCGGTAAACGATCTAAGTCGTGGTTGTACAGTAGCCGATGTTTACAATACCGTAATTTTAACTGCCATCCAGGCTCAAGGAATTTAATTCAGAATGAAATCAGCAAGATGCTGAACTCAAACACAAACAAATGAAGAATATTTTAATTATAAATTCAGGAAGTTCGTCTTTAAAATTTCAATTAATACAAATGCCTTCAGAAGAAGTTTTAGCTTCAGGAATGGTAGAACGTATAGGATTGGAAGGTTCAAAACTTCATTATAAAACTAAAAATGAATCAATTTCAGAAGAACTTTTAGCAAAAGATCACGCCATAGCATTAAAGGCAATTACAGATCTTTTAATGGATTCTGAAAAAGGAGTTATTAAAAAAGCTGAAGAAATCCCGGCAATTGGCCATAGGGTAGTGCACGGTGGCGATAGTTTTTCTAAAACCATAGTGATAGACGAGAAGGTAAAGGCTAAGATTAAAGAATACTTTTCTTTGGCACCTTTGCATAATCCTCCAAACTTAAAAGGGATAGAAGTGGCGGAAAAACTTTTCCCGAATGCCACACAGGTAGCGGTTTTTGATACCGCATTTCATAGAAGTATTCCTAAGCAGGCTTCGCAATATGCTATTCCTACAGAACTTTCAGACAAACACCACATTCAACTATATGGGTTTCACGGTACCAGTCATAAATATGTGACGGAAAAAGCCATTGAATATTTACAAAAAGATAATTCTAAAATTATAAGTATTCACTTAGGAAACGGTTGTAGTATTACGGCGGTACAAGATGGAAAAAGCATAGACCATTCTCTTGGTTTTGGGCCAGTAAACGGACTTATTATGGGAACAAGAAGTGGAGATATAGACCAGTCGGTTATTTTTTACCTGGTGGAACAATTAAGATATTCAGCCCAGGAAGTAAGCGATATTTTGCATAATAAAAGTGGGATGTACGGCCTTACCGGTTTTAGTGATCTTAGGGATATTGAAGAACAGGCGGCAAATGGAAATAAACAATGCCAATTAGCCCTGGATATGAATGCCTACCGAATTAAAAAATATATTGGCGCATACACAGCTGCCATGAATGGCGTTGATGCCCTTGTTTTTACAGCGGGAATTGGTGAAAACAGCGATGTTATTCGCAAATTGGTTTGTGCAGATATGGAGTTCTTCGGAATTAAATTGAATGAAGATAAAAACAAGCAGCGTTTAAAAGAATTAAGAACTATAAATGCTGAAGATTCAAAAGTTCAGGTTTTAGTTATTCCTACCAATGAAGAACTGGAAATCGCACAACAGACTTATAACCTGGGGATTTAACGGTTAATTATATTAGGTATTTGCTTACCAGGTGTAATCTTTCCTGTAAAGCTTTAGATTTATGTTTGTGAGACAATAAGGTATTACGTAAACTTCCATCTGTTAATACTTGAAGTGTTTGGTGCAACTGGTTAAAAAAGCGCCTTTCCATTTCGGTACAAATTTGTCCTGATTTTGGGTTGGTGTTCATTCTTAAATTCTGTTGCATTTTAAGCACTTCTTTTTTACATTTTAATAAAAGCTGGTCCAGGTAATCCTGGTCTCTTGCTTCTAAAATATGCCGGTCTAAATCGTCTTTCAATGCTTTTTTATGATTGTATAAAGATTTAAACAGTTTCTTTAAAAAGATTTTTTTGGTAGTTAAAATACAGTGTTTATAGTATATCGCGGCAGTATAATTAGCAATATAATATTTTTCCAGGTGGTCTACTTCAGAAGGTTTCCTCAACATCATTTCCTCACTTTCCTTTTTAATACATTCCTTAATTGGAAGTAGTAGTATTTGTAATGAATTTACTGGAAAAAGGGAAAATTAGCTGTTAAATAAGATTAAACAATTATTAAAAGATACTTAATAATTGCCGAATTTCTAATGGGAGATGCGCTGGCATGGTATTTTTTTATTAGAAGATGAAGAAACAAATAGTATGATGAACAATTAGAATGTAGACTTTACCTAAAAAGATCTTTATACTCCACAAAGAAAGTTTCCATTTTTTCCATATTATCATTCAGGAATTTCATCGCTTCAGGCCATTGATTGCGGTTGTGAATACTAACACCATCAAGCTGAACATAAACCCGGGAAATTATTTTCCCTTCAGGAAGTTCATACTCTTCCTCAAATAAGGCATCTGGTAGATATTCTGTGGTTAGGATTTTTTTCAGCGAAAGCAGCTTTTCAAAATAATATTCGCGAATCAGCGGATCTTCATCTATAACATCTATAGAAACCTGGGCAAATTTTTTGTTAAACGTAAATTTTAATTCAAGTTCTTTAATTCCGGTGTTATAAAGCAACCATTTTCTCCGGAAAACGATACCGAAACTCGTCCAGAACTGTTGCCTTAATTTTTTGCTTTCGGCTTTGCTAAACATATTAAATAAAATAAGCCAGTAAAATTCCGCCAACAATCACTGCCAACTTGGAAATATTAAATTTATGATTTTTAGAAGCTTCAAATAAAATAGTAGTAGAAACGTGCAGAAAAATACCAATTACCAGCGCGTTAATGTAAATTGAAATATCCTGAAGTAAACTGAATTGCGATTTAAAGAAACTTCCCAGCGGCGTCATTAAAGCAAAAACCGCGAGGAACAGGCCGACTTTAATTTTACTCAAATTAGAATGGATAAGAAAAACCGACAGTATGGTCGCCACGGGAATTTTATGAATTACGACTCCGTGTAAGATATGATCGCCTTCATCCATAGGGAAACCTTCCAAAAATGCGTGAATACTCAAACTAATCAATAATAGAATAGGGAATTTTTTCATTCCTTCCTGGTGGTGCAAATGCCCGTGTTCAACTCCTTTAGAAACAAATTCGAGGATTATTTGCAGCAGTAAGCCCAACATTATAAAAATACCAACTTCTTCGGTTCCATTTAGATAAACTTCGGGCAGTAATTCAAAAATGGTAACTGCCAGGAGATAAGCACCGCTAAAACTAAGCAACAGCTTAAAACCAATAGAGGAGGAGGGTTTTAAGAAAATGGCAATAAGGTAACCGGCAATTACAGAAATTAAAGGTAAAATGTAGATCATTAATTAAGTCAAAAATAATTAGTAAAATTGCTCAAGGCACACTCCAGGGCCTCTACCGAAGTTAATCGGGAGTAAAAAATAAAAAATTAACACCAGCCACAACGATTTTCAATCCTCAGTGTAAGGAGTTAAAAAGATAAGTCGTAAAAGCATTGGTAATATTTCAGCATCCCCAGCCGGCAATACTAATATTCAGCAAAATTACCCTATTTTTGTGGACTGTAAAAAACCGATATGGAAAATAATTTTAAAATGATTGCCAAGACCATGTATGGTTTTGAGCCAGTTTTGGCTAAAGAATTAATGGCACTTGGCGCTATGGATGTAAAAGAGGGAACCAGAAATGTAAGCTTTGTAGGTGATAAAGGCTTTATGTATAAAGCGAATTTATGCCTTAGAACTGCAATTAAAATTCTTAAACCATACCAAAGTTTTAAAATATTTTCTGAAGAAGACCTTTACAAGAAAATTTACGAACTACCCTGGGAAGATTTTATGGATGTAGACGATACCCTGGCTATTGATGCCACAGTACATTCTGAAACTTTTACGCATTCCCAATATATTTCCTTAAAAACAAAAGATGCCATTGTAGACCGTTTTCGGGATAAGTTTGATAAAAGACCAAATGTAGAACTTGATTTTCCAACTTTGAGGGTTAATATTCATATTGAAAAGAATTTTTGTAATGTTTCTTTTGATTCTTCAGGCCAGTCTTTACACAAACGTGGATATAAGACCGCGACCAATATTGCGCCCATAAACGAGGTTTTGGCCGCTGGGATGTTATTACTTTCTGGTTGGGACGGGCAGTGCGATTTTCTGGATCCCATGTGCGGAAGTGGAACTATTTTAATTGAAGCCGCAATGATTGCGTGCAATATTCCACCAAATTTAAACCGAAAGGAATTCGCTTTTGAACGTTGGAAAGATTGGGACGAAGATCTATTTGAAAAAATTGAAGAGTCGGTACTTAAAAAAGTACGGGAATTTCATTTTACTATCCAGGGTTATGACACTGCACCTTCGGCAGTACACAAAGCCATTGATAATATTGAAAATGCCAATCTCACTGAATTTATTAAAGTAAAAAGACAGGATTTCTTTGCCTCTGAAAAAGAAGGGGAAAGGCATTTACATATGTTGTTTAATCCGCCGTATGGAGAACGTTTGGAGATTGATATGCCGAAATTCTATAAAGAAATTGGAGATACACTGAAGCAGGCCTACCCGGGAACCGATGCCTGGTTTATCAC
>NZ_CAXAVR010000130.1:0-6673 GCF_963972535.1 uncultured Salegentibacter sp. | reverse complement strand
ATTCTACAAGTATTTCCCCTTTAGATCCATTTTCTGATGGAATTAGATGGTAAATGGCCTTTGGCTCCAGACCTTTCTCTTTTCTATGCGAAACAAAAATCACCGCGGTAGTACTTTCCCTGACAATTAAATTAATGAGCGAAGTGATTTGCAGCGCACTTTTATCGTCTAAGGAGGTTGTGGGTTCGTCTAAAATAAGTAAAGGCGGATGCTTGATCATCGCCCTACCAATAAGAACCATTCTTTTATGAAGTTCAGATAATTCAGTAAAAATCTTAGCTGATTTATCTTCTAAATTCAAGGTTTTTAGCCATTCTTTAGCTAACCTGATTTCCCTATCACCTGGTTTTTGGTATAAGCCTACGCTATCTACCAAACCTGAAATAAGCATCTCCAAAACAGTATTTCTTCGGTTAAAAAGTTCGGTAAGCGCAGGCGAGAAATACCCGATTTTCTTCTTGATCTCCCATACACTTTCACCACTGCCTTTTTTATTTCCGAATAAGTATAAGTCTACGCCATAGGCTTTGGGATTATCGCCGTAAATCATAGAAAGCAAAGTAGTTTTCCCTGAACCATTGGGCCCGGTTAATTGCCAGAAATCACCTTTTCTAATTTCCCAGCTAATATTTTCTAAAACCGGTTTTCCCTCATAAGAAACTGAGACATTTTTCATTTTCACCAATATATCTGGCACGCCCTGGAATTTTACTGGTGCCGGCGGAATATTTCTTACTTCTGAAAAATTAGTTTCATTATTTCCCTGGAATTCTGAAACTTCAAAGATTTCGACAATTTGTTCATTTTCGACTTTCAATATTGAATCTACAAAAGGCAGTAAATCTTCTTTTCGATTAAAGAGCTGAATAATTACAGTAGTTTCAGAAATACGCTGCAGGCTTAACTTTAAATCAGATACCGAAGTTCTATCAAGACTATCAAAAGGATTGTCTAACACCAGAAAATCAGGTTCCTGACTGAGTAAATATTGTAGCAAAGCTTTTCGTTTCTCCCCACTGGAAAAAGTTCGTAAGGAACGATTTTTATTCAAAATCAAAGCAGAGTTCCCGTGTTTATAATCTTCTTCAATAAATTTATTTAAAACTGATTCGGAAAAAAGCAGGCCTTTCTTTTTCTGTAATTCTTTTAGTTCCGTGGGAGGATTTCCTTTTAAAAGCTGCTGTATCAATTTTCCCTTTACCGAAAAGTTGGTTCCAAAAATTGCGTAGTGGTTTAAATTCATATTGAAGGTTTCTTATTGATAACCCTGCGCCTGTAGGTTGAACAATTCGGCATACAGCATATCGTTTTTCATCAATTCTTGATGCGTTCCAATTTCCAGTACGGCCCCGTTTTTTAAAACCATAATTCTATCGGCTATTCTAACCGTGCTGAAACGATGCGAAATAATTACCGCTGTTTTCCCCTCGGTTAATTTTATAAATCGGTCAAAAGCTTCAGTTTCTGCCCTTGCATCTAAAGCCGAAGTTGGTTCATCTAAAATTAAAACTTCGGCATCTTTCATATAAGCACGGGCAATCGCGATCTTTTGCCACTGCCCGCCAGAAAGATCTTTTCCCTGCTTAAAGCGTTTCCCTAATTGCTGGTCGTAACCTCGCGGCATATCAGAAATCACCTCGTTCGCCAGACTTTTTTGCGCAGCGCTGTCAATTCGATTTTGATTACCAATTTCTTCAATTTCGCCCATGGCAATATTTTCACGAAGCGTTAATTCAAACTTTACAAAATCCTGAAAAATCACTCCGAAGTATTGCTGATATTGGGATTGATTATATTCTTTAACCGGAATATCATCTAATAGGATTTCTCCTTCAGTAGGTTCATAAAACCGAAGTAATAATTTGATAAGCGTGGTTTTCCCGGCGCCGTTTTCTCCCACAAAAGCCAGTTTTTCTCCTGCTTTTAGATCGAAATTGATGTTTCTAACTACCCAAGCTTCAGATTTAGGATATTTGAATCCGACATTTTTAAATTTAAATCCTTTTTTAATTTTCTTTGGAAGCGGTAATTTTTCTTCCGAAGTTTCATCGGAATATTTAATGTCCAGAAATTCAAAATAATCCTGAAGGTAGAGTGCACTTTCGGTAATTGCGGTAAAGCGGGTAAAAAAGCCCTGCAATTTAGATCGAAGTCTGTTAAAAGAACCCGATAGGAAAGTAAGATCACCAAGTGTAAAAATTCCCGCTACGGTTCTAAAAACGATTAAAAGATAAGCACCATAATAGGCTCCTGTACCAATCACGTTAAAAACTGAACCCCAACCGGCACGCTGTTTTGCCAATTTTTTACTCATTAAATAATAAGTGTCGGAAAGGTTTTTAAATCGGTTTGCCAGGTAATCTGAAAGTCCGAAGAGTTTTACTTCTTTTGCCGTTACATCACTGGCGCCTACGTAGCGCAAATAATCCAGTTCCCGACGTTCTTGCGTCCAGCTTCTGGCCAGGGAATAACTGGTGCCACTAAATTTGATTTCATTTATAATTGTAGGAACTACGGAAACCACAAGTAAAATTATCAACCAGGGTTCAAAGGCGACTACCCCTGCAAGTAATGTAAAGATCACCACCAGATCTTCGGCCTGGGTAAGAATATTAGACATAAGTCCAACCCTACCCGTAGTTTGCTGGCGGGCACGTTCCAGTTTATCATAAAATTCGGCGTCTTCCAGCTGGTCCAGGTTTAATTCTGAAGTTTTTTTGATGATGCGAACCGAAGTATCAATACTGTATTGGTCCCCCAACAAACCATCAGTCAAACTAATCGCCCTGCTCATTAAATCTGATAAAATCGCAAGTCCGAATTCTGCACCCACAAGCCACCAAAGTCTTTCCAGGTCTTTGGTTTCAGCAGAAATTTGTAAAACTACCTCATCAATAATCAATTTTCCAACGATAAGAATAATTACCGGCAACACAGCATTTACCGTTCTCGCCAATAAATTAGCGTAAAACAGCATGGGATTTACCTTCCTGATTTCTTTAAAAAATCTCGGTACAAATTTTAGGGAGTCGAAACTTCCCTTAAAGGAAACTTTATTGGCTTCTAATGATTTTTTGGATCTTGGCAAGGAGGCTTTTTTCTTTGCAAGTTACGGATGAAAAACTAAAAGTATATCAGAAAATACTAGCGTAAGTTTTCTAACATGGTATTCAGTTTTTCCCTATCATAGACTTTACCGCTTTTGATCACAGTTTTTATCTTTTTCAAATAATCGATACTTTCCAGCGGATTTTCATCCAAAATTAAAATATCGGCTACTTTTCCTTCTTTCACACTTCCATATTTATCTCCAAGATCCAGAAATTCAGGACCGTTAATTATAGAAGTTTTTATAACCTGGGCATTGCTTAAGCCTGCTCTAGAAAGGGCATTTAATTCCCCGTGCAAAGATTCGCCGGGGTAAACATAAGAATTAAAGGCTCCACAATCTGAACCAGCTAAAAGCTTAACGCCAGCATTTTGCAAGGGTTCTATCATTCGCACACTTATTTCTTCCATTTTTTCCCGCATCTTACTACCGGAAGCTTTTGCTCGTTTTGCTCCTTCTACCCTGTCCTGGTAAGTTTTTTGAATTCCGGGACCAATATAATTTAACAGCGAATCCTGCTGATGATCTACATCCAAAATTTCCGCCAGGGTTTTTCCGATATATAGTGTGGGTGTTACATACACATTTTCCTCACTCATTTTAGCGAAAACCTCTGCTGCAAGTTCGGGATCGTAAGTATCTATTAATGGTTCTATCATTCCGTAGCCAAGATCGAGTTTAGTAAGGCTATCGGCGGCAGGAGAACAGGCTTTCAGTGGATAATACATATGCTCGGCACCATCAAGACCTAACGAAACCGCTTTCATGAAATCGGCGCTCATGGGCATATGGCCGGTGATTTTTAGGCCACGTTTTTCAGTTTCTTTAATGATATTGTAATAATTTTCTGCGGAAAGATTTCCATCATAGGTCTTTACGTAATCTACATCTAATTTCTCCAGGGAATCTAAGGCAGCTCCAATATCGCTCGAATTTGAAACTTTTATAGACCCAGGCCAGGCCGGTTTATCACCATCCAGCTTGGGCCCCGAACTAAAAATCCTGGGACCATCTAATTCACTATTAGCAATTTGATCTTTCCATTCCATTACACTCGGAGTGATATCACCACCGGCATCGCGTACAGTGGTAATTCCGTATGCTAAAAAAAGTGGTAGAAGGTCTTTGTTTTCTTCTACCAAAGTATCACCCCCTCTAAAATGAACGTGGTTATCCCATAGTCCCGGTATTACAAACTTTCCTTCGGCATCAATTAATCGATCGGCAACAAATTTCTCATTCTCAATACTTTCACGAACCTCAACAATTTCACCATCTGAAATAAAAATTGATTGTCCTTTGCTTAGACTTTCACTCTCTACATCTATAATTTGAGCATTATAAATAACAAGGTCGTATACTTTGCTTTCATTATTCTTACAAGATGACAGGGTAATCGCCAGCAATACTAAATAAGTGAGTTTATTCATTTTTATAAGGCTTTTAGACAGAAACCTGGTAATCCAAATTCCCGCTTTCTAAATTTTAGATTATTCGCAAAAGAATATTAGTTATCTGTTTTATCAGGATATACCGGGGAAGGCACTTCTTTCGGCGGGTTTTCCTCCAGCTGTTTCAGCACAATCTCAATAGCCTTTTCCAGTTGAGGATCTCTCCCTTCTATAACTTCTTCCGGCCATTGTTCCACCTCAACATCAGGTGCCACTCCTTCGTTTTCTACACTAAAGCCTTCTTCCGTATAAAAAGCAACATTTGGCGCAGTAACAGAGCCGCCATCTATAAATTCAGGATAACCCAAAACGCCTACCAGGCCGCCCCAGGTAGTTTTCCCGACGATAGTACCCAAATCAAATTTTCTAAACATCCACGGCAGGTAATCTCCCCCCGAACCGGCAGTTTCATCGGTAATCATCACTTTTGGTCCCTGAATAGAAGCACTTGGCGATTTGAGATCCTTTCCATAGCGAAATCTCCAGTGTGCCTGCTCAGGTTTTTTAAGGATATCTATAACGTAATCTGCTAACTGCCCACCGCCATTAAAACGTTCATCTACAATAATCGCCTGCTTGTTCGCCTGCGGGAAGAAGTAGCGTTTAAAGTACTCATGTCCTTCCGTGGCAGTATTTGGCACATAAACATAGGCAACGCGGCCATCGGTAGCTTCGTGCACCTTTTGAATATTGCCTTCTATCCAATCACGGTTTCTTAAAGCAATTTCATTTTCAACCGGAGTTACTTTAATTTTTCTTGAATTCTTCATATTAGGATTAGGACCCACGGTGAGCATCACTATTTTCCCCGCCGTATTTTCAAAAAACTTATATATATTATCACTGGCCTTTAGCTCTTCGCCATCTACTGCTAAAAGATAATCGCCTTCTTTCACATCTACTCCCGGTTCGGTTAGTGGAGAACGCAAATTAGGATTCCAATTGAGTCCGCCATAGATTTTTTCAAACCTATACCTGTCATTTTCTATGCTGAAATCTGCTCCCAGGAGACCACCTTTTACAGATTCTTTAGAATGAAGCCTGTCACCTCTACTCGAGAAACGGTGATGCCCCACTCCAAGTTCGCTAAACATCCATTCCATTACGCGGTATAGATCGCTTCGGGAAGTAACATCTCCTATAAAAGGTTCGTATTTCTCTTTCATTTTATCCCAGTCTACGCCGTGCATTCCGGGATCATAAAAGTAGTCCCGGTTAACTCGCCAGGCCTCATCAAAAATATTTGGCCACTCGGCTACTGGATCAATTTTAACCTGAATATCGCCGGTATTAAGCGTTCGCTTTTCTTCAATTTTATCAATTTCAGCGATGCCCCATTTATCTTCTGCCTTATAAAGTATTTTTTTGCCATTTGCAGAAATCTCGTAAGAACTGGCCGGCATTATCTCCTTATTCTCCCTTTCTTTAAGATCATACATATTTAAGGTGCCTTTATTCTGTTCGTGAGGAGGATAAGCTAAATAATAGAGATTTCCTTCCTTTGGAGAACTTAGGTTCGCATATTTACCGGCGGGAAGCGGCACATCTACGATCCTGTTTTCTATTCCATCGAAATCGATTTTCAAGTCGGGAGCTTTCACTTCTTTATCCTCTTCTTCTGCCTTCTTCTTTTTTTCTTCTTCTTTTTCTGCTTTCTCTATCTTTTCAACATCATTTTCTCTGGCAAATGGAGATTCTACATCCTTCTGCAAAGTCACCAGGTAAATCGAACTGCTCATTTCCATATCCTGATTAGACTGATCAAACCAATTTACCACCGGCCCGGCATCTGTAGAAGCTAGCATATAAAGATATTTTCCGCTGGGATCAAAAACCGGACTTGAAACGCTGGAAAAGCCATCGGAAATTGCATAGGATTTATCCTCTGAAAGCGAATACACATAGGCTTGTTCAAAACTGGTGCCTGTTACTATGGTATAACTAATCCAATTAGAATCGTGAGACCAGCTACCAAAAAGATCTCTAAAAACTCCCGGGATATATCTTTTGTCCTGGGAAACTTTGGTCACTTTTCCAGAATCTATGTTTAACACATATAGATTACGCCCATTATCTACAAAACTTATTTTCTTACTATCTGGAGACCACTTTG
>NZ_CAXAVR010000129.1:0-6687 GCF_963972535.1 uncultured Salegentibacter sp. | reverse complement strand
CCTACAAACACTTATAATTCCGTTTTTCATCTAAATAATAAGAAAACTATCGAATAAATAAGGTTTTTAGCCGGCTATTTTATAAATTATTGTTCAACTTAAAATGTAGAATTATGAAATTTATTGATAGCTGTTTTGTCTTTTTTATTTTGTTATTAAGCACATCAATTACTGCGCAGGAATTAGAAGGAAAATGGATTGTCTCGGGAAATAAAAGCTTTGGTGGTTTTCCCGGAATACATTTAATGGAAGTGAGTGAAGATTCCTTATCTCACTATAATTTTGATCAATTTGTGACAAAAACTGCATATCAAACTGAAGATAACAAGTTGAAAATAGATACACTCGCCTTTGCCGATTTCAGTTTTAAAAACCCTAACCGATTAAGTATTTCTTCAGAAAGATTGGAACAACCTATAGATTATATAAGATTAGTTCCCACTAAAACAGATTTAAACGCTGCAAAAATTAAACAGAAAAAATACAATTTAGAACGGGGTGGCAAAAATTTCGAAATAGATTTTCAAAATCATCCCGATAGTAAAATTATGCATTCATATTTAAAGAAAATAGATGAAACGTATTTCCTGGTAATTCATCGTTATGGTAACCCAATTACTGCGGTACCCATTGAGAAAATTACCGCAGATAAATTGCACTTATATGGATTTATGGCTGGCCCCGAAAAACTCGTAGCTAAAGCCATTGAATAATTGAAATAGTATAAATAAAAAACCTGCCTAAATGAAGTTTTGAAGGCAGGTTTCACAAAATTTTCTTCGATATTTTATTTTTCTTCAGGTACCGGGAAGCCACGGTCACGCATTAACGCATCAATTTCTGCATCACGGCCTCTAAATTTTCGATAAGCTTCAGCGGGATCCATTGCGTTTCTTGGCGCAAACAGATATTTCACCAATTTTTCTGCCATATTCTCATCGTAGAATCCTCCGGGAGATTCAGCAAAAGCTTCCGCAGCGTCAGAGGTTAATACATCTGCCCATAAATAGCCGTAATATCCGGTAGCATAACCTTCACCTGAAAATACGTGTCCAAAGTGCGGAGAACGGTGACGCATCACAATTTCATCTGGCATTCCCAGTTCGTCTAAAGTTTCTTTTTCAAACTTTCTCGGTTCAATTTTATCGGGATCTGTGGTATGGTATTTCATATCCATTAAAGCCGAAGCTAAAAACTCGGTGGTAGCGAATCCCTGATTGAAAGTAGCTGCTTTTTTAATTTTAGCTACTAATTCATCTGGAATTACTTCCCCGGTTTCATGATGTTTTAGAAAGCGGTTTATCACCTCATCTGTAGATAACCAACGTTCCAGTAATTGCGATTGAAACTCGGTATAATCACGAACACCGCTGTTTAGGGTTGGGTATTTAATATCTGCAGCTAAAAAGTGTAGCGCGTGGCCAAATTCGTGGAAAAAAGTTTCAGCATCATCCCAGGAAACTAAAACGGGTTCTCCGGGAGCTGGTTTTATAAAGTTAGAATTATTGGATGCTAAAACGGGTTTTGCGCCTTCTAATTCAGAATAACTTCTATAGGTAGTTGCCCAGGCACCTGAACGTTTTCCCTGGCGGGCAAAAGGATCTAAATACCAAAGCCCAATAAGTTCGCCAGAATCTTTATCGGTTACTTCCCAAACATTTACATCTTCGTGAAAAACAGGGACGCTACCTTCTTCTACCGGTTTAAACTCGAAATTAAAAAGCTCACCAGCGGTATAGAAAAGCGCATCGGTTAGGTTGCCCAGTTCTAAATACTGCTTTACTTCCTCACTATCAAGATCGTATTTTTCTTTTCTTACTTTTTCTGCATAATATCTATAATCCCAGGGTTTAATGGTAATATTAGCACCTTCACCATCGGCTACAGCTTGCATATCTTTTACTTCCTCTTCTACGCGGGCAAGGGCAGCCGGCCAAACGGCTTCCATAAGTTCCATTGCGTTTTCTGGGTTTTTAGCCATTCGGTTTTGTAAACGCCATTGCGCAAAATTCTCGTATCCCAATAGTTCTACTCGTTCATCGCGAAGTTTCAGGATTTTTTTAATCACCTCATTATTATCAAATTCATCATCATTATCACCTCGTGAATAATAGTTTTTCCAAACTTTTTCACGCAGTTCACGTTCATCAGAATAAGTTAAAAACGGATCCATAGAAGAGCGCGTGTTGGTTACGGCATATTTCCCTGCTTCTCCATTGGCTTTAGCAGTGCTCGCTGCAGCTTTCACATAAGATTCCGGAAGACCGCTAAGTTGATCTTCGGTTAAATAAACAATGTAGTTTTCTTCTTCAGCAAGAACATTATTAGAGAATTTGGTATATAATTCAGACAGTTCACTGTTTATTTTGGCGTAATGCTTTTTATCTTCTTCGTTTAAATTGGCGCCTTCCATCGCAAATTCTTCATAAATAAGATCAATTACGCGTTGCTCGGGAGCCGGTAGCGGATTTTCTTCTGAATTCTCATAAACGGTTTTAATCCTTTCGAATAGTTCTGTGTTTTGAGAAATTTTTGAGCTGTATTCAGAAATTTCCGGAGAAAGTTCGCGCTGTATTTCCCTAAATTCAGGACTGGAAACATTGCTGCTAAATATACCGTAATAAGTAAATACCCTGTTTAAAAGATCGCCAGAATCTTCAAAAGGTACAATAGTATTTTCAAAAGTTGCCGGTTCAGGATTTTGGGTAATTTTATCGATTTCAGCAAGATGCGCATCCATCGCTTTAAGCATTGCGGGTTTTACAAGTTCTACCTGCATTTTATCAAAAGCGGGAACGCCGGCATAAGGGCCAGTCCATTCAGCAAGTAAAATGTTATCCATATTCTGTTTGGGGTTTTGTTCCTGGGAATTAGCTTGAAATCCTGCGACCAGCGCAAAAATTCCCAGGCCTTTTATAATGTTTTTTTTCATTTTGTGTGGTTTTATTTCTAATCTATGAAGGTAAGGATTTTGGGAAAATTGGCTGCTATAGAACATTTATAAATTCCCTGAAATATGAAAAATTAAGACTTAAATACATTAACAATTAAAAATAATTTATCTTTGATATTGTAAATAACTAATTACAAACTATAAATAAGTAAATATGAAATTTTTAAGCAAAACTGTATTGATTTTAGGAGCCGTAGCAATGATTGCCTGCGGAGATAAAAAAGAAGAAAAGGAGGATAAAATTACTATTGGAGATGGTACCAGCCCACAGTCTCAAACTGAAGCCGCCACAGATAAATCTGCTTCAGAAATGAATTCTTCAGACGAAGATGTGGTTGAGGTGACTATTGAAGGAAATGACCAAATGCGTTTTAATAAAGACGAGATTAAAGTAAAGCCCGGGCAAACCGTTAGGCTTACTTTAAAACACGTTGGTGAGATGGAAAAAACCGTGATGGGCCATAACTGGGTATTGCTAACTCAAGGTACCGTAATTAACGAATTTGGACAGAAAGCTGTACAGGCTAAGGATAACGATTATATTCCTGAAGGAACTGATGCGGTTATTGCCCACACTAAAATGATTGGTGGCGGAGAAGAAGTAACCATAGAATTTGAAGCTCCTGAAGCTGGTGAATATGATTTTATTTGTAGCTTCCCAGGTCACTATTCTGTGATGAAAGGTAAATTTATCGTAGAATAAGAGAATTTTTTAATTTTTAGAAATGCCTTTACTGCGGAGATTTCCGTTTAGTAAAGGCATTTTTGTTTTAGAGAGGTTATTTGAGTTCTGATTTTAATTTTTTCTAAAAGATTTTTATTTGAAAAACCGAAGAAATTTCATTTTTAACTACTAATTTCAAACGGTTTTTATAAGCTCTGTATTTTATAGCAGCTCATTTTATGAATTGTTGAAAATATTACCATAGCCAAAATTTTGACCGTGTATTTTTACTGAAATTGGTACGCTAAGATTGCTAAAAATAGTAGTTTTAGGCTTCATTTTAGAGTACCTTAAATATGAGTGAGAACAAGCACTTTGTAATAGATTTTGACAGTACATTTACCCAGGTAGAAGCCCTGGATGTTTTGGGAGAAATATCACTGGCCAACGATCCCGATAAGCAAAAAAACCTTGATGAAGTAGAAGCTTTAACCGATAAGGGAATGAAAGGAGAAATTTCTTTTAGAGAATCCCTGGTAGAGCGAATTCGGCTTCTAAAAGCCAATAAAAGTGATTTGCCAAAATTGGTAGAAAACTTAAGTGAGCGGGTATCTTCTTCATTTGTTAGAAACCGGGAGTTTTTTAACGATCATCACGAAAATATCTATATTGTTTCCAACGGTTTTAAAGAATTTATTGTTCCTATAGTTGAACCGTATGGGGTTAAGCCCGAAAATGTTTTTGCCAATACTTTTGAGTTTGATGAAGATGGTGAGATTGTAGGTTTTGATAAGGAAAACGTGCTTTCTTCAAATAACGGCAAAGTAGAGCAACTTAAAAGATTAAAGTTAAAAGGCGATGTTTACGTAATTGGTGATGGTTATACCGATTATGAAATTAAAGCCGCCGGACTCGCCAATAAGTTTTATGCCTTCACCGAAAATGTAGAAAGGGCAAATATTCTTGAAAAGGCAGACCATATCACACCAAGTTTAGACGAATTTTTATTTGTACACAATATGAACAAAGCAATCTCTTACCCAAAAAATAGAATTAACGTACTTCTTCTTGAAAATGTGCACCAGGATGCAGTAGATATTATGAAGAAAGAAGGTTATAATGTAACCGTACATCCAGGTGCTATGGATGAAGACGAACTTTGTGAAAAAATTAAAGATGTATCGGTAATCGGGATTCGTTCTAAAACACATTTAACCGAAAAAGTTCTGGAAAATGCCAATCGCTTAATTGCCGTAGGTGCTTTTTGTATAGGAACCAACCAAATAGATCTTCAGGCCTGCTTAAAGAAAGGAGTTGCAGTTTTTAATGCGCCTTACAGTAACACAAGATCTGTGGTAGAACTGGCTATTGGAGAGATTATTTTATTGATGCGTAACCTGCCCGATAAAATGCGCTTAATGCACGAAGGGAAATGGGAGAAATCGGCTAACAATAGTTTTGAAACCAGGGGTAAAAAACTGGGGATTATTGGTTATGGAAATATAGGTGCTCAGCTTTCGGTAGTTGCAGAATCTGTTGGTTTTGATGTTTATTACTACGATGTTGAAGAAAAATTACCAATGGGTAATGTTACCAAGTGTAATTCCCTAAAAGAACTTCTTGAAACTGTAGATATTGTGACCCTTCACGTAGACGGAAGAAAGGAAAATAAAGATATTATTGGGGAAAAGGAATTTGGTTATATGAAAGATAACGTGATCTTCCTGAATTTAAGCAGGGGGCACGTAGTAGATATTAAGGCGCTTAAAAAGAATATAGAATCTGGAAAAATAATGGGGGCGGGCATAGATGTTTATCCGCAGGAGCCTAAAACCAATAATGAAGAATTTGTTTCTGAATTAAGGAATTTACCAAACGTGATTTTAACGCCTCATATTGGTGGAAGTACCCTGGAAGCCCAGGAAAATATTGGGAATTTTGTTCCGGGAAAAATTATAGAATATATAAATACCGGAAGCACCACCAACTCGGTTAACTTCCCCAACTTACAATTACCGGTGCTTCAAAATGCACATAGGCTAATTCATATTCACGAAAACAGGCCGGGAATTCTGGCAGAGATCAACAGGATTCTTGCCGGGCATGATATTAATATTGAGGGCCAGTATTTAAAAACCAATGAAACTATTGGTTATGTAATTACCGATATTGATAAGAAATACGATAAAAAAGTAATTAAAGATCTAAAAGGCCTAAAAGGCACGATACGTTTTAGAGTTTTATATTAGAAAAAATTTTTACTGAAAAAATATATCCCGGGGTTATTTTCAACTTAAAGAAATAGCAGCCGGGATTTTTTTGTTTAATTTAACTGAATTTTCAAAGGTCCTGAAACATGGTAAATGTGGCAGCAATCTGCACCAACTTTATATTCCTGTTCCAGTATTAAATTTTCCTCCTGAAATCCTTTAAAAAGAAGATTTATTTCTTCATTTTTATACTCAGGAACTAAATTATCATTGAAAATGGAATAAAACCCATTTCCTGCATTTTCTGTAGAATTAAGGTCAATTTCGCGATTGTTGGTAATATCTCTAAGCGCAATACTGTCTAAAACTACCGGGTTTCCTTCAGCGTTTGTTAATTCAACACTAATACTTCTAAATTCTTCGGTGCAAATTCCGTTGCATTCTCTTTTTTCCTCTTTTCCGCAGGAAAAAGTGAATAAAAGGATTCCGACGAGTAAAATAAATCTATGTAGCATACAATTAACTATTTTCTATAAGATACAGAAAACGTATAATGGTTGCGTAAAATTTGGAAGAAAAAGTGCCTTAATCTTTCAAAATAAATTCTGTAGCTAATTGGGCGTGTAGCCTTGTAGTATCAAGAAGAGGAATTTCGGTATCCTTTTCTTTAATAAGCATTGGCAGTTCGGTACAGCCCAAAATTATCGCATCTGCGCCACGATCTTGTAGTAGTTGCATTTGCTCTAAATAGAAGTTCTTTGCTGTTTCGGTAAAATTTCCCTGCGTTAATTCTTCAGAAATAAACCTGTGGGTTTCATCAATATGTTCCTGCGATGGAATTATAGTTTCAATTTGGTGGT
>NZ_CAXAVR010000128.1:0-6722 GCF_963972535.1 uncultured Salegentibacter sp. | reverse complement strand
AAAAGCCATTTATTTAATTCCTGAAAATACGCTAATTGAAGACTTCGGAATAGCGGAAAGTGAGGTGATGAATTTTGTGTATTATTGTTCAGAAAATTATGATTTGGAAATTCTTCTTGAAAATCCTTTAGAGTTATATGAGTTTTTTCAATCTAAAGCAGCAGAATTTAAGGCCTTAAAGACTTTGGATTGATATTTGCTCCATACTAGAAAAAATTAATGAGAAAAATAAGCCTAATTCTTGCCAGCTTTTTTTTGCTTTCTGGATTTAAATCGGGAGCTCACGAATTTTATCTAAGCGTTACCGAGATTGAATACAATAATGAAAAGCAGAGTCTTCAAATTATTACCCGCGTTTTTATAGACGATTTTGAAGATGTGCTTAACGAGCGTTACGGTGCAGACCTTCAACTTTCAGAGGAAGCAGAAGAAGGTGCTGTTGCCGAGAATATTTCAAAATATCTTAAGCAAAAATTAAGACTTCAGGTTAATGGGGAAGAACTTCAGCTAAATTATTTAGGAAAAGAATATGATGCCGATCAATTGATACTATATATTGAAGTTGAAAACCTGGCTCCCTTTAATAAAATTGAAGTCACCAACGAGATCCTTACCGATCTTTTTGACGATCAAAAAAATGTAGTACACGTAAAAGTAAACGATAAGACTAAAAGTTTACTTCTTATGCGGCAGCAGGAAACAGAAAAACTCACTTTTCCTTAAATTTTAAGGAAAGGCCCGGAAAAATATTTATTTTTAGCAATCTTTAATTTAAAACATAATTGATGAACAGATTAAGATTATTAAGTTTCGCTTTAGTGATGCTTTTTGTAAGCGGTATACAGGCCCAGGAATCTGAAGCCGAAGAACAAAAACCAAAACAGGAAGGTCACGAGAATAACAATAAGTTTAAACAACTTTATAAAACCTTTGCAACTCCAAACCAATATAGAACCGGTGCCGGTGCGCCAGGAGAAGCCTACTATCAAAACCAGGCAGACTATAAAATGGATATTGTTTTAGACGATAAAAATACTCGTTTAGATGGCGAAGCCGAGGTGACTTACCATAATAATTCTCCCGATGAATTGGAATATTTATGGGTGCAGTTAGACCAAAACGTGCGTAAGAAAGATGCACCAACGGCCGATCGTAATCCTAGTGGAATGAGACCGGTTGCTACACCACAGCGTTTTGTTGACGAACATATGGAAGAACCATTTGATGGAGGTTTCAATATTGTTGGATTAACTCACAATGGAGATAAATTAAATTACATCATCAATCAAACGATGCTAAGAATAGATTTGGAAGAGCCTTTAGAGCCTGGTGAATCTTTTGAGTTTGAAATGAAATGGTGGTATAATATCAATAATCATATTACCGATAGAGCAAGAAGCGGATACGAGCATTTCCCTAAAGATGGAAATAATGCCTACGTAATTGCTCAATTCTTCCCTAGAATGGCTGTGTATAATGATGTTGAAGGATGGCAAAATATGCAATTTTGGGGAAGCGGTGAGTTTGCTCTTCCTTTTGGTAACTACGAAGTAGATATTACCGTTCCTGCAGATCATATTATGGAAGCTACAGGAAAACTTCAAAATAGGAAAGAGGTCTATACTGAAGAAATGATGCGCCGTTACGAGCAGGCCAAAAAATCTTATGACGAACCCGTAATTGTTAGAACCCAGGCAGAAGCTGAAGAAGCCGAAAAGTCTTTTTCTAACAAAACTAAGACTTGGAAATATAAAGCCGATATGGTTAGAGATTTTGGGTTTTCTACTTCAAGAAAATTCATTCTTGATATGATGGCAACCGATATAGATGGCAAGAATGTAATGGCGGTTTCTCTTTATCCAAAAGAAGGAAATCCACTTTGGGAAGAATGGTCTACCAAAGCCGTAGCCAGCACTTTAAAATCTTATTCTAAGCAAACTTTTCAATATCCATATCATAAAGCGGTTTCGGTTCACGCTAGAAACCAGGGGATGGAATATCCAATGATTTGCTGGAATTATGGTCGGCCCGATGAAGATGGAACGTATTCCGATAGGGTTAAGTTTGGGATGATAAGTGTAATTATTCACGAAATTGGGCATAACTTCTTCCCAATGATTGTAAACAGTGATGAACGCCAGTGGGGTTGGATGGACGAAGGTTTAAACACCTTTAGCCAGTTTCTTGCCGAGCAGGAATTTGGAGAAAAATATCCTGAAGCTATAACTCCTTTAGAGCAATATCCTTCTCGAAGAGGAATTCCGGCGAAAATTGTTCCTTATATGAAAGGGAATCAAAAGTATATCGCTCCAATTATGTCTAATCCAGAGAATGTTTACCAGTTAGGAAATAACGCTTATGGGAAGCCGGCAACCGCGCTAAATATTTTGCGTGAAACTGTGATGGGACACGAGCTTTTTGACCACGCATACAAAACATTTGCTCATCGTTGGATGTTTAAACACCCAACCCCTGAAGATTTCTTTAGAACAATGGAAGATGCTTCAGCCGTAGATTTAGACTGGTTTTGGAGAGGATGGTTTTATACTACCCATAATGTAGATATGGGAATTAAAGAAGTTCAGAAGCTTTATGTTACAGATAATGCTACGAAAGAAGGAAAAGAATTCCTGGAACGTTACGGCGCAGATCCTGAAGAAATTGATGCTATTTATGTAGTAGAAGAAGATAGTGAAGAGTTTGATGAAAACTTAAAGGGAAAATCTGTTTTAGAAAATTCGCCTACTTTAAAAGAGTATGTGATGGATAATTTTTCTGAAGAAGAACGAAGGAAATTAAAAGATCCTAAATATTTCTACCAGGTAACTTTTGAAAAACCGGGAGGAATCCCAATGCCTTTAATAGTAGAATTCACTTACGCCGATGGTTCTACCGAAATGAAAAGATATCCCGTACAGCTTTGGAGAATGAACGATGAGGTAGCTACAAAAGCTATTGCTACCAATAAGGAAATCGTAAAAATGGTGGTAGATCCAAATCTTGAAACGGCCGATGTTGATGTAAACAACAATACCTGGCCTAAAGAAGAAACCACTAGTAAATTTGAAGAATTCAAGGAGAGCCTTGGAAACTAAAATCTAAAATAAATTTAGCCGACTTTAACGAGTCGGCTTTTTTTATACTTAAATTTGTGGCTATATTTGTTTTGCTATGAACATCATACCTCTTTTTATTAGTGGTGCCGAAATTGCCTTTATCCTGTTTATTCTGGTAATGGTTTT
This sequence comes from uncultured Salegentibacter sp., assembly GCF_963972535.1. Classification (NCBI taxonomy): domain Bacteria; kingdom Pseudomonadati; phylum Bacteroidota; class Flavobacteriia; order Flavobacteriales; family Flavobacteriaceae; genus Salegentibacter; species uncultured Salegentibacter sp. The sequence goes on along the minus strand of NZ_CAXAVR010000128.1, from coordinate 3,480 downwards.
TGGTGCCGATAAGATTCCCGACATTGCCCGTGGTATGGGTAAAGGGATGAAAATGCTTCGTAATGCCTCTAACGACATTAAAACAGAAATTCAGAAAAGTGCCGAAAAGCAAGGCATTGATACCGATATTTCTAAAGATGTGAGAGGAGAGATAGATAAAGTGAAAGAAGATATTGACGAGATTACCGGTTCAGTAAAACGTAGATTTTAATCACTATTTATGTTAGAACAGCTAAAACAATGGGACCGTGAGCTGTTTGTTTATCTCAACGGACTGGGAATTGAAACTTACGATAATTTCTGGATCACCGTAACTACTATCCAAAACTGGATCCCGCTTTATATCACTTTTTTTATTCTTTATTTTGTGGCTTTTCACTGGAAAAAGGCACTTTTTACCACTTTGTTTATTCTTGCCACAGCGCTTTCAACTTATGGTTTTACCAACGTTGTTAAGAACTTTTTTTTACGTCTTAGGCCTAACAATCAACCCGAAATTGCTGATGTTATTAGAATTCTGCAAACTCCAGATAACTATAGTTTTTTCTCCGGGCATTCTGCGGTTTCTGCCGCTGCGGCCCTATTTTTTATCCTTTCACTAAAAGATAAATACCCCTGGATTTGGGTAGTGCTTATCTGGCCGTTATTATTTATGTTGAGTCGAATTTATGTAGGCGTTCACTATCCCGGTGATGTATTAGTAGGTGCGGCTGTAGGAATTATTTTCGCAATTATTTTCTTTATGCTCTATCAACGCTCAGGAAAACGCTTTATTTAACGCGCGTTAACGTTAATCCGTCGCGAATAGGCAAAATCACTGTTTCTACACGTTCATCTTCAGCCAGCATTTTATTATATCTTAAAAGGGCTTGTGTAGACTCATCTTCGGCTTTAACCGGTTCAACTACTTTCCCGCTCCATAAAACATTATCAGATAATATTACTCCGCCGCGATTCATTTTCTCAATAATTAAATCGAAATATGCAGGATAGTTAGGCTTATCGGCATCAATAAAAACTAAATCAAATTTCTCCTCAATTTGCGGAATTATTTCCCGGGCATCTCCAATATATTGCTTAATCTGATTTTTGTATTCAGAAGCCTGGAAATATTTCTGCTGAAAATCGTATAATTCTTCATTGATATCTATGGTATGCAAAATTCCCTCTTTCGGCAAACCTTCAGCCAGGCATAAAGCCGAATAACCCGTGTAAGTACCAATTTCCAGGATAGTTTTTGGAGCGATTATTTTCGAAATAAGGCTTAAAATCCTGCCCTGGTAGTTTCCGCTTAACATTCGTGGTTGCAAAACTTTTTGATTGGTTTCGCGATTAAGCTTTGCCAAAAACTCAGGTTCTTTAGCCGAATGTTCTAAAATATATTGGTCTATGGCTTCAGGAAGAAAATGCATAAGATTCAATTTTTACCAAATTTAGAGAATTTAATGTTTTTAAAATAATAGCTTTTAGCACAAATACCAATTGGTTTTCACTTCGGGAGATTTCTGCCAATAAATTGTATTTTTACTTCAAACTAAAACCACACATGCAATTTCAAAATACACTAGAATATGCCCGGGAACTGGATTCCCAGGATAAAATAGCATCATATCGTGACAAATTTATTTTCCCGCAGCACGAAGGGAAAAATGTGATTTATTTCACAGGAAATTCCCTGGGGCTGCAACCAAAATCAGCTAAAAAATATGTAGATGAAATAATGACCGATTGGGCAAATCTTGCCGTAGAAGGTCATTTTTATGCCGAAAAACCCTGGTGGGACTATCATGAAAGGTTTTCAGAAAAACTGGCTAAAGTTGTTGGTGCTAAACCAGCTGAGGTTACGGTAATGAATACCCTTACGGTAAACCTGCATTTACTAATGGTTTCCTTTTATAGACCAGAAGGAAAACGGTATAAAATTATATGTGAAGAAAAAGCTTTTCCCAGTGACCAATATATGATCTCGAGCCAGGTGCGTTTTCACGGGTATGATCCCAAAGACGCTATTGTTGAAATTAGCAGGCGCGAAGGTGAAAATAATTTTAGGACCGAAGATATTATAGCAAAGATCAATGAAGTAGGAGAGGAGTGCGCTTTGGTGTTAATTGGGGGTGTAAATTACTATACGGGACAGGTTTTAGAGATGGAAAAAATCACAAAAGCGGGACACGAAATTGGCGCTTTTGTAGGTTGGGATCTTGCCCATGCCGCTGGAAATATTGAACTAAAACTTAGTGAATGGAAGGTAGATTTTGCTGCCTGGTGCAGTTATAAATATATGAATAGCGGCCCGGGAAATGCTTCCGGGTGTTTTGTCAATGAAAAATATCACAACCAAAAAGATATTCCGCGTTTTGAAGGTTGGTGGGGACACAATAAAGAGCGCCGTTTTTTAATGGAACCCGAATTTCGACCCGAAAACGGTGCCGATGCCTGGCAAATTTCTAATGCGCCTGTTTTAGCATTTGCTCCTTACTTAGCTTCATTAGAAATGTTTGATGAAGTGGGAATGCCGGCTTTAATAGAAAAACGAAATAAAATTGTTGCATACCTTGAATTTGTATTACACGAAATTGATAAAGAAGTAGATAGCAGTTTTGAAATAATTACTCCGTTAAATCAGGAAGAACGTGGTACCCAGCTTTCGGTATTTTTACACGGGGAAGGAAGGGAGTTATTCAATTATTTAATGAAAAATGGCGTGATAACCGATTGGCGGGAACCCAATGTAATCAGACTTGCCCCGGCGCCGTTTTATTGTTCATTTGAAGATATGTACCAATTTGGGCAAATCCTGAAGAGAGGAATTCTTAAAAAGACCAAAGAAAATAGAAAATAGAAGATAGAGAAAAGAAAAATGAATTAGAATCAGTGTATAATTTGAAATTTTTTTAAAATGAAAAAACTAATACTTAGCATTTTTATGGCGGTTTTGTCTCTTGCTGTAAGTCAGGCGCAACAGGTTAAAACCGACACTGAACTTGAACAGAAACTAAAAGAACTAACAGCATCATTTAAAGGTGATGTTGGTGTTTATGTAAAACACTTAAAAACGGGAAAAGAAACTGCGATAAACGCCGATAGTATTTTCCCTACCGCCAGTATTGTAAAAGTTCCAATCCTGGTAAAGATTTTTGATAAAATTGAAAAGGGAGAATTAAGCTATAAGGATTCGTTGGTTTATTCAGAAGATAGAATTTATGGTGGTTCGGGTTTAATGCAATTTTATAAAGACAGCACTACAACCAACCTTAGAACTTTGGTGGCCTTAATGATTAGTTACAGTGATAATGTAACTTCTTTATGGAACCAGGAACTTGCCGGTGGCGGAGAAGCTATTAATGAATTAATGGCTGAACTTGGCCTGGAGCACACCCGGGTAAACTCAAGAACAGAAGGTCGTGATAAAGACTGGGAAAAATATGGCTGGGGACAAACTACTCCGCGAGAAATGGCTTCAATTCTAGAACAAATTAG
>NZ_CAXAVR010000127.1:0-6961 GCF_963972535.1 uncultured Salegentibacter sp. | reverse complement strand
AAGAACTTGATTATAACCAACTGTCACTCAGTCTGTTTTAACTGGACAGTAATGATAGTAAAACTTAAAAAAACAACACTATGGAAAAACACTTTTTTAATGTAAACATCGAATGGCAAAAAGAAAGAATGGGCACGATGTCTTCGCCAGAATTAACTATAGAAGGTTCTAACGACGCTAATTCTATTCAGGTAGCCACGCCACCACCATTCCCTAAGGGAATGCCCAATATCTGGTCGCCAGAACATTTATTTACAGCATCTGTAAGCAGTTGTTTAATGACAACTTTCCTTGCAATTGCAGAAAATTCCAAATTGGATTTCAGCGGTTTCCGTTGTAATTCTACAGGAGTTATGGAAAAAGTAAATGGAAAATTTTTAATGACTGAAATAACCCTGAAAGTTACTGTATCCATAAAAGAGAAAAAAGACCGTGAACGAGCTGAACGAATTGTTGAAAAATCGGAAGCAGCTTGTTTGATTTCCAATTCCATAAAATCGAAAACAAGTTTAGACGTAACAATAAAAATTAATTAATTAAAATCAAATAGTTATGAGCAATTTAAATGAAATTGGTTTAAATACCGAAAAGTCAAAAAAGAATGCTGAAAAGTTAAATAAGCTTTTGGCCAATTATTCCATCTTTTACCAAAACACCAGAGGTTTTCACTGGAATATTAAAGGCGATAAATTCTTTGAACTTCACGTAAAGTTTGAAGAGTTGTACAACGATTTAAAAGTAAAAATCGATGAAGTTGCCGAACGTATTTTAACCCTGGGCTACACGGCAGAGCACAGGTATTCAAAATATAATTCTGAATCTATTATTGACGAAAGCGAATTAATTTCTGATGGTTTAGAAGCTGTAGAAAATATTTTGAATTCTTATTCTACTATTTTAACGATGCAACGGGAAATCCTCGATACGGCTACAGATGCCAATGACGAAGGTACCGTGGCCTTAATGAGCGATTACATTCAGCAGCAAGAGAAAGAAGTTTGGATGTATTCTTCCTTATTAAATAAATAAAAATATGGGTATTTCCCTGCGCAATATCGACAAATCCTATAAAAAGGTAAAAGCAGTTGAGGACATTTCGTTCGAGGTGAAACCGGGCGAATTGTTTGGGCTGATTGGGCCCGATGGCGCGGGGAAAACTACCATTTTTAGGATACTTACCACCCTTTTAATTCCGGATAACGGCAGCGCGACAGTAGCAGGATATGATATTATAGACGATTATAAAGCCATACGCAAATCGGTTGGCTATATGCCGGGGCGGTTTTCACTCTATCAGGATTTAACCGTAGAAGAAAACCTAAATTTTTTCGCTACCATTTTTGGGACGACGATTGAAGAGAACTACGAATTGATTGAGGATATCTATGTACAGATTGAACCTTTTAAAAATCGGCGTGCCGGGAAGTTATCAGGCGGAATGAAACAAAAATTGGCTTTGTCCTGTGCTTTAATTCACAAACCAAAAGTGCTTTTTTTGGATGAACCCACCACAGGCGTAGATCCGGTTTCACGGAAAGAATTTTGGGAAATGCTTAAGCGTTTACAGAAAAAAGGGATTACCATTCTGGTCTCCACACCCTATATGGACGAAGCGGCTTTATGCGATCGGATTGCCTTGATTCAGGATGGCGGAATATTGGAAATTGACAGTCCGGAAAACATTGTAAATAAATTTCCAAAAACCATTTACAATGTGGGCGCTGACAATATGTATAAATTAATACAAAGCCTTCAGAAATATGAACACGTGTACAGCGTATTTCCCTTTGGGGAATTTGTGCATTACACTGATAAACGGAATTCATTTGAAACAGAAGATTTAAAGTCCTATCTGAGAAAGGAAAGGCTCACGCAAATAAGCATAGAAGCCACCCAACCCAATATTGAGGATGCCTTTATGGAATTAGCCAAATAATGAAAAAAGAAAACGTCATAGAAGCCGAAGAATTAACCAAAGCTTTTGGGGATTTTAAAGCAGTAAATGCCATAAGTTTTGAGGTGAAAAAAGGAGAGATATTTGGTTTTTTGGGAGCCAATGGCGCTGGAAAAACCACCGCTATGAAAATGCTGATTGGGATTTCCAAACCTACATCCGGCAAGGCAAATGTTGCTGGGTATGATGTGTATTCTCAAACGGAAAACATCAAGAAGAACATTGGTTATATGAGTCAGAAGTTCGCATTGTATGATGATTTAACGGTAAAAGAGAATATTACTTTTTTTGGAGGTATTTATGGTTTATCAAGAAATAGAATAAAGGAGAAAAGGGAACAATTGGTCGCTGAATTGGGCCTGGAAGATATCAGTAATAAATTGGTGGGATCGCTGCCCTTGGGCTGGAAACAAAAGTTGTCTTTTTCAGTATCACTACTACACGAACCAAAAATTGTATTTCTGGATGAACCCACCGGCGGAGTGGACCCCATAACCCGAAGACAATTTTGGGAAATGATCTATAAAGCAGCCGACCGGGGCACCACAATTTTTGTGACCACCCATTATATGGATGAAGCCGAATATTGCGACCGGGTTTCCATAATGGTAGAAGGAAAAATAGAAGCCCTGGACACGCCCAATAAATTAAAGGAGCAATTTAAAGTTGACTCTATGAACGATGTGTTTTTAAAATTAGCACGGAATATTGAATAACCAGACCTCACAGTTCTCAGAGAATCTATGAGGCCTATTGACCACAAGAAATGAAACGATTTACAGGGTTTATAAAAAAAGAATTCTACCATATCTTTCGGGATAGGCGGTCGCTTTTTATCCTTTTTGGGATGCCAATTGCCCAGATCTTGCTTTTCGGGTTTGCCATTACCAACGAAATCAATAATGTGAATATTGCCATTTTAGACCATTCTAAAGATGCTACAACCGGAGAAATAATCAACAAGATTTCAGCATCAAAATATTTCAGTATAAAACAAATGATTACCCGGGAAGCGGAGATTGAACCTGCTTTCAAAAATGGAAAAATTAAAGCGGTATTGAATTTTGAAAATGATTTCAGTAAAAACCTCATCAAAGAAAGACAAGCAAAAATTCAAATAATAACCGATGCTACAGATCCAAACACGGCGAATTCCATAACCAACTATATCAATGCTATATTGCAAAACTATCAGCAATCAGAGAATAGAGGCATTCAAATAGAATATCAGATTATCCCTAAAACGCGAATGGTTTACAACTCTGAACTTAAAAGTGTATTTATGTTTGTGCCCGGGGTGATGACCATTATTTTGATGCTGGTTTCGGCAATGATGACTTCCATCTCCATTACCCGCGAAAAAGAATTGGGAACAATGGAAATTTTATTGGTCTCGCCGCTAAAACCTTTTCAGGTAATTGTTGGCAAAGTAGTGCCCTATATCTTTCTATCAATTATCAACGCTGCCGTAATTGTACTCTTGAGCATTTTTGTATTTGGGATGCCGGTTCAGGGCAGCCTGTTTTTATTGGGCGTGGAAAGCGTACTATTTATCATCACTTCCCTGGCGCTGGGAATTTTAATCTCGACCATCGCAGAAACCCAACAATCGGCAATGATGATTTCCCTTATGGGCTTGATGTTGCCCGTAATCCTGTTATCGGGATTTATTTTTCCGATTACGAGTATGCCCCAGCCCCTTCAAATAATTAGCCATATCATCCCTGCTAAATGGTTTATCATCATTATAAAAGGAATTATGCTGAAAGGAATTGGGATAGCCTATATCTGGAAAGAAACACTGATTTTAATTGCTATGACGGTGTTTTTTATAGCAGTAAGCGTGAAAAAATATAAAATACGGCTGGAGTAATGAAGATCATAGGCTATATCATACAAAAAGAATTCAGGCAAATCTTTAGGAATAAAGGGATGTTGCCCATTATTTTTATCCTGCCCATATTGCAGTTGCTCATTTTATCTAATGCGGCTACCTATGAAGTGAAAAATATAAATTTTGCCTACATAGATCAGGATTATACCTCCACCTCTCGCGCCCTGGTCGAAAAGTTTAACGCCTCTACTTATTTTAATGTGCTGGCCGATTTTCCAGCTAACAAAAATGCCGGTTCGGCAATGTTGGCGGGAGAGGTAGATGTAGTACTGGAAATACCCAATAATTTTGAACGCAACTTAATTACGGAGAAATCGGGTGAATTATCAATTATCATCAATGCGATTGACGGTGCCGCAGCCGGGGTAGAAAGTGGCTATATAAACCAAATTGTGCAAAATTTTAACCAGGAGGTTAGATTGAACATAATGCAAAGGTCAGAAAAAGGAATACAACCGGTACAAGTACAAGCTATTCCTTCTTTTTGGTACAATATCACTTTAGATTATAAAACTTTTATGGTTCCGGGCATCCTGGTTTTATTGGTAACGATGATCACTTTGTTCCTTTCCGGGATGAACATAGTGCGCGAAAAGGAAATAGGCACATTAGAACAAATAAACGTAACACCAATTGGTAAAGGCCAGTTTATTATTGGGAAATTATTTCCGTTTTGGGTTATTGGTATGGGCTTATTGACCATTGGTTTAATCCTCGCAAAAATCATTTTCAACACGCCAATGCTAGGCAGTTTATTGCTGCTTTATGCCTACACTTCCGTATATATTTTAGTGATTCTGGGAATGGGCTTGTTTATTTCCAATTTTACCGATACGCAACAACAGGCTATGTTCATCGCCTGGTTTTTTGTAGTGATTTTTATATTGATGAGCGGTTTGTTCACGCCCATAGAAAGTATGCCCAAATGGGCGCAGATCATTACCGAATTTAACCCGATTAAATATTTTGTGGAAATCGTACGAATGGTATTGCTGAAGGGTTCCGGTTTAAAGGATATTTTTCCGCAATTGTGGAAAACGGTTTTATACGCAATCCTAATGAATGGCTTGGCGGTGTGGAGCTATAAAAAAACAAACTAATGGAAAACGACACTAAATATCATTTGACAAAAAGCGAATCTTTATCGCTTAAAGGTCCCCGTTCACGATTTAAAGAGTTGGGCTTTGCAATAAGAGTTTTTTTTAGCTTTATAAAAGGTTTCCGTAAAATGCACTTTATAGGACCTTGCGTAACTGTATTTGGATCAGCACGGTTTAAACCAGAATCCAGGCATTATAAAAATGCAGAAATGATTGGAGCCGAACTTTCTAAATTGGGCTTTGCCATAATGACCGGAGGAGGGCCGGGAATAATGGAGGCTGCCAACAAAGGAGCTTACGAGGCGGGAGGTTATTCGGTAGGTGTTAATATTATTTTGCCATTCGAGCAAAAACCTAATCCTTATCTGCATAAATGGATAGACATTCCCTATTTCTTTGTACGAAAATTTTTACTGATTAAGTACTCCTATGTTTTTGTAGTAATGCCGGGCGGAATGGGAACCTTGGACGAGCTTTTTTGAGGCGATTACTTTAATTCAGACTAAAATGATTCGGAATTTTCCTGTGGTAATTTTTGATACTGCCTACCATAAAGAGTTGATAGAACATATTGAGTTGATGGTAAGACAAGAAAGCATTGGTGCTAAAGATATGGAGTTACTTTTTGTTACCGATTCTATAGACGACTTAGTAAAGCATATAAAAAACCACGCTATCGATAAATTTGGTTTGGTGAAAGAAGAGTACCGACCAAAATGGTGGTATGGCGAAAACCGAAGGAAATTTTAAAACTTCAATTTATGGAAAAAAAGAAAATATTTAAATACGTTATCGCTATTATAATTGTTGCTTTTGCATTAGTGACGCTATTTATGAGCAGTGCTGTTTTATTCGATTGGTTTGGTATTCGTGCAAAACAAGGAAATTTTGTGCCTTTTATAGTCAAAACTAATCTAACAGCAGGGGTCTTGTATTTACTTGTTCTTTATGGTTTTTTAAAATCAGAAAAGTGGGCGTTTTGGGTTATGCTTACCGCAGCCTTAATCCTTCTTTACGCTTTTGGCCTGTTTTACATCCATATTCATACCGGCGGCTTATATGAAAATAAAACAATTGCAGCGATGATTTTTAGGATTCTGCTCACCCTAAGTCTTAGTGTTTGTATTTATCAAAATGAAAAAAAATAAACCGCTTTTAACTTCATAAAATAAAACTTGAAAAAATGAAAACGCTATTTCAAAGTCTATTATTAATCACAGTTATATTATTAACAACTTCTTTTCAAAGTCAGTCAAAAGAAGCTACCTATTCCTTGACCGTAACGGTAGAGGGATTAAGAAACTCGAAAGGGGTGGTCCAATTTGCCTTGTATAATAGCGACGGAACTATTCCCGATGAAAAATTTGAAAATTATTACCGAATTAAAACTTCAGAAATAAATAAAAATCGTGCTGTTATTAGCTTTTCTGAATTACCGCAGGGTAGATATGCCATCAATATTCTGCACGATGAAAATGAAAATGGTAAAATTGATAAAAAATTCTTACTACCACTTCCAAAAGAGGGAATTGGGTTTTCCAATTACGAGTCCATAGGTTTGAATAACCGACCTAATTTTACCAGAACTAGCTTTCTTTTGAATAAAAACAGTACCAAAGAAATTAAGATAATCTATTTATGAGGGAAATCTGGTATATACTCTGTTTACTCCATCTTTCCTTAGCAATAATCCAGGCTCAGGAACGGGATACCTTGCCCAAGTTAGATCTCAGTAAACTGGCTTTGGTGAACCAAAGCGACAGCTATATTACCTTCCCTGCCGATATTGGGAACATCGAACCTTTAATGTTTGAAGCAAACCTAAATCCCAATTTTATAATTCGCGAAAGAAAAGATTCCCGGTTAATGGCGGTGCTTACCCCGCAAATAACCATTAGGATGTACAATAAAGAATCCTATCCCGTTCAAACGCCCAGTTATATTCCGCAAATATCATTTTATTGAGTTATACATATAAGAGCCGTATATTAGCCCTTGTAAACATTGATTATG
>NZ_CAXAVR010000126.1:0-7083 GCF_963972535.1 uncultured Salegentibacter sp. | reverse complement strand
TAGCTCTTTTCGGCTGACTTAATGAATAATAGATTGCTTCAGCAATATCTTCTGCTTGCAATGGAGTTAATTCTTTAAACATTGGCTCCATATCTTTCTTGATCTCATCATCTGTAATGGTATCTGTTAGTTCTGTAGATACAAATCCTGGATCTATAGAAGTTACATTTATTCCGTAATGAGGAGCTAATTCTGCTCTAAGTCCTTCAGTGAACATTTTTACCGCTGCTTTAGTAGCACAATAAACAGCTCCACCTGGATAATATTTGTGTGCTGCACTAGAAGATATGTTAACTATATTTCCGCTTTTTTGCTCCATCATTGTTGGTAGCACTGCAGAAACACCATTAGTTACTCCTTTTATATTTACATCTATCATCTTATCCCACTCATCGGTATGTAGATTCTTAACGTAAGAAAGTGGCATTAAACCAGCATTATTTATAATTCCATCAATGCTTCCAAATTCTTCTAAAGTTGAGGAAACAACTTTTTTAAAATCTTCTTTCTTAGTAACATCAGCAGGAACAACTAAAGCCAATCCACCATTTTTTACGATCTCATCTTTTAAAGAATTCAATCTATCTTCACGGCGTGCACTTAATACTACATTAGCGCCTTCCTGGGATAATTTTTTTGCGGTAGCTTCTCCAATTCCACTAGAAGCTCCAGTTATAATTATAGTTTTTCCTTTAATACTCATATCTAATTTTTTTTTTGGTTTCACTCAAAATTAGCGCAGAGTATAGTAACTAACCAGCAATTTTAGATTTTTAGTATGGGTTTAACGGCATAGCCTAACATGCATCAATATTAGAGGATAAAAGCTCTTAAAAAATTGGGAAACTTAGTCTTTTAGATATTCGGAGACTTCTTGTATGGTAGCGCGTGCGCTTCGGCCCACCCCTATTAGAGTAGCAGAAGCATATCCTGTCCAGCCACCATACCCCACTAACCAAAGTCCGTTAGTGTTTTTCGCTCTGGTTCCTTCGGTTATTATTTTTCCATTAGCATCGGTATCCACTATATTGTTTAAATGATCTGTAGCATAATGAAAACCTGTACACCAAATTATAAGGTCAAAATCTTCTTTAGTTCCATCTTCCCAAATTACGCCATTCTCGGTAAACTCGGTGAAACTCCCTTTGGTTTTAAGCACGCCCCTTTCCCGGGCTTCCTTAACTGTGGGCACCATAAGGATATTACCAAGGTTATAAGCTGCGGGATCAAATTTCTTTCCTTCTTTTTCGGCTTTATATTTTGCAGTGGCCACATTAAAAAGTACTCTGCCATCTACATCGTCTGGCAAATATTCGGGATCTTTTAAAGTTGCCCAACTGGTATTCGTTACTTTAGAAACTTCGGCTAAAATTTGTGCTCCGGAATTTCCTTCCCCAACAATAAGCACCTTCTTATTCTCAAGCTTATCGGTATTTTTATATTGAGCTGAATGAATTTGTTTTCCGCGGAAAATATCTATTCCTTTTACTTTCGGAATAAATGGCGCTTTCCAGGTTCCGGTTGCTGAAATTACTGTTTTTGCTGAAAAATCTCCTGCTGAAGTTTTAAGCTTAAAAACACCTGATTCTTTTTCTACATTTTCAACTTTTACCGGACGCTTCACCGGAAAATCATAACGTTCTTCGTACTTGCACAAATAATTAATTACGTGATCCTTGGGCGGAAATCCATCCTCGTTCTTAGGCATTAACCAACCGGGAAGCGAAGACTGATCTGCCGGAGAAAAAAGCCGCAAAGAATCCCAGGTTTTTTGCCAGGCACCACCACAGTTTTCCTGCTCATCAAGTATTAAATAATTCAGTTTTGTTCGTCTTAAATAATAAGCACAGGCGAGTCCGCTTTGGCCGCCTCCAATTATTATAACGTCGTAAACTTCAGCCATTATGCTAATTTTTCTTTAGGATAATATTTCTGTTTCAACCAAAACGCTACACTTACTAAACCAATTAAAACCGGAACTTCAACCAAAGGCCCAATGACTCCTGCAAAAGCCTGGCCGCTATCAATTCCGAAGACAGCAATTGCTACGGCTATGGCAAGTTCAAAATTATTCCCGGTTGCGGTAAATGAAATAGAGGCATTCTGCTTATAACCTGCACCGAAATATTTAGAGACAAAAAAGCTTATAAAAAACATCAGAATAAAATAAACTACCAGCGGAATAGCAATTAAAACAATATCTACCGGGATCTCCACGATGGTTTCACCTTTTAGGCTAAACATCACTAAAATTGTGAACAAAAGCGCAATAAGCGTTAGCGGTGAGATTGCCGGAAGAAATTTTTCTTTATACCAGGCTTCGCTTTTGGCTCTAACTAAAATAACCCGACTTAAATAGCCCGCCAGGAATGGAATACCGAGATAAATAGCAACGCTTTTAGCAATTGTACCAATAGAAATGTCTACAATAGCGCCTTCAAACCCAAAATATGGCGGTAAAACGGTGATAAAGATCCAGGCATAAAAACTATAGAAAAACACCTGAAAAATACTGTTTAAAGCAACCAAACCAGCTCCATATTCGCTACTACCTTCCGCGAGGTCGTTCCATACTAAAACCATAGCGATACAACGGGCAAGGCCAATTAGAATAAGGCCAACCATATATTCGGGGTGATCCTGTAGAAAAATTATGGCGAGAAAAAACATTAAAATGGGGCCTATAATCCAGTTTAGTAATAAGGAGACACTAAGAATTTTTACATTTTTAAAAATCTTAGGTAAATATTTATAATTCACCTTGGCTAAAGGCGGATACATCATTAAAATTAAACCTACGGCAATAGGGATATTTGTTGATCCAACGCTATAGGAGTCTATAATCCCGGCACTTTGTGGCATATAATAGCCAATGGCTACCCCTATAAACATTGACAGGAAAATCCATACTGTGAGATATTTATCGAGGAAATTCATCTTTTTTCGAGCCATAACAAAAAGATTTTTTTTATTCTATAAATAAGATTTGAGTTGAAATTTTGGATATTCAGTTATTGCTTTAGCAACACTCATCGTTAGGAGAAATATTAGAATCAAGAAAGGTGGCAAAAAGTTCTTTGACATGGTTCCATTTTTCGGGGTTTATACAGTAACAAACCCGTGTTCCTTCTATATCTCCTTTTATAAGTCCTATGTTTTTCAGCTCCTTTAAATGCTGTGAAATAGTAGGTTGCGCCAGCCCCACTTCCTGAACCAAATCGCCGCAAATGCAGGATTTTGATTTTATTATTTCCTGTAGAATGGCAATTCTTGCTGGATGTCCCAGAACTTTGGCGATTCCCGCCAGTTCGTTTTGCAAGGGGCTAAATATTTCCGATTTTGTAAGACCCATTTTTCAATTGTTTATTGCAATATTACGATAAAAGAAATGATAAAAAAAGAGGCTGTCTGGAAAGTTCAATTTTTGTTAAGCCAAACTTCTTTTCAGTTTCTATGATGTCTTAATTAAAAACAACTTAGATTCTGAAATAAATTCAGAATGACGTATAGAATAACCTTTCAAACAGCCTCAATTTATAATTTCTTAAAAAATTATTTCTGGGGTGGTTGCGATGGTCTTACCTCTATCTTACTTGGTAAGGTACGCTTATTCATTTTTAAAAGATCTACAACTAATTCACCAATATCTTCCGGTTGAATTTTCCAGGCATCTTCTGCATTTGGAGTGTGATCGTTAAAATGAGTAGCCACAGAACCCGGCATGATGGTACTTACATTAATTCCTTTTTGTCTAAGATCTAACATCACCGCCTGGGTAAATCCTGTTAAGCCAAATTTACTGGCGTTATAAGCAGCTCCTCCGGCAAAAAAGTTAGTTCCGGCAAGACTGGAGATAGTAATAAGATATCCTTTAGATTTTTCTAATGCGGTTAAACTGGACTTTACGCTATAAAAAACTCCTGTTAAATTGGTATCTATTGTTTCCTGCCATTTCTCTGGAGATAATTCGTCTATAGATCCAAAATGTCCAATTCCCGCATTTGCAACCATCACATCAAGTTGCCCAAATTTATCTATTGCCGCCTTTACGGCTTTTTCCTGACTTTCGTAATTTCTAACATCAGCTTCAAGACCTAAGGCATCAGTTGCGCTTAGTTCTTTGGCGGCTTTTTCAGCAGCTTCTTTAGAACGGCTTGTTATGGCTACCTTCATTCCCAAATCTAAAAGCGATTGGGCCACGCCGTATCCAATTCCTTTACTTCCACCGGTAATAAATGCAACTTTTCCTTTTAATAAACTCATAGTATTTTAATTTTTTAGTTAGGCTAAAGCTACTAAACAATGTGATTTCGCTGAAATCTTAAGGACTAAGATATTGTTAATTTTAGAGGCTTTATAATTAAGGGTTAAATGAAGATTATAGGAATAAATAATCTCAAAAACTCATTTAAAAGTGTATAAAAGCTTCTTAATTTCTTTGTTAAAATGTTTTATAAAACTACGAAAGCAGTACATTTGCAAAAAAATTAGTATAACCTGATTAACCTATATTCTCTTGAATAATATCAAAGCCCAAAAATTACTCAATAAGATTCAGCGTGATTTAATGCGCAATGGAATAATTACCAATACCCTGGTAAACGACCTGAAAGAATTAAGAACCCTTGTTGTAGAAGAAGGTCAGCCTTTATTGGCAAAAACCATCAGGTTAACTTTTGAACACGTAGAAGCTTACGATTCTTTTAATATTGCGATCCCAGAAGATGATCCGGTAGAGGAAGGTGAAGAAGCACCTTTACAGGAAGAAGCAACTGGGCAGGAAAGTCTTGATTATCTACTTTCTTTAATGGCAGATCCTTCTAACCGTGTAAATGAATTGGAGTTACGTGAATACGTAAAAGCTTTCAATGAATATGCTGAAGAAAACTAGATCTTAGCTTGAAAGAGTAAACTGGTCTGGTATTTGAATATTAGTCGGCATAAAAAACCTTATTGAACTACCTCGATAAGAAATCCTGGGGTAACCCATAAGGCATTAAGCTGAGATAATTAAAGGAGCCGATATATAAATCGGAATATTTAAATCTCGCTTAGTGAGTAAATTGCTAAAGGAGAATTTGATGAAGAAAGATGCGAAATCTAAAAAGAAGTCGCGCATACGCTTATTGCACCAGTATTATAGTTATACCGGTTTTTACAGCTTTGTTTGGAAAAGTGTAAAAAAAGCAATTTTACCCATAGTTTTATTTGTAGCAGCGCTTTGGGCAATAGATCGTTGGGTGCTGGATATTGAGCAAATGCTGGTAACGGTAACCGAAACTTATTCGCCGCTAGGTATTATAAGTGTTTTCTTTGCTTCAGAATCTTTACTGGGATTAATCCCGCCAGAACTATTTATAGCATGGTCTGGCAAATCTTCCAGTCCAATTCTATACCTTTCTTTACTGGCACTGGCTTCTTACCTAGGAGGTGTAATTTCTTACTTTATAGGTCGCTGGATGACTAAGATCCCGGCTGTACACGAAGCTATTGAAGTAAAAATGGCACAACATATTAAAAATACCCGAAAATGGGGCGGATTTTTAATTATAGTGGGTGCCCTACTCCCAATTCCTTTTGCGATGACGAGTATTGCAGCCGGAATTATAAAATTTCCATTTCCCAGTTATCTTATGTTTGGTTTACTGCGTTTTGTAAGATTTTACCTGTACGCCCTGGTTATTTTTGAAATGGTTTAAAGATTTTTACTTTAAATATTTCGCTAAACAGATCTTTTAAACCCTATATTTAAAACATTTAAATTTTTCAAAATTCATAATTTTGAACCTTTAAAATTTTCCCAAGTCTTCGTTTAACCGTTTTCAAAGAATTAAATTTAGTTTACTAACCAAACAAATTCTTAAGAAAATGGACTCTAAATTAAAGAAAATGGCCCGGGTGGGTTATGTTGCTAAAGCTACTGTTTATGGCATTATGGGGATACTCACTTTTCTCGCTGCATTTAATATGGGCGGTCAAAAATCCAGTAATTTACAGGTAATCAAATTTTTGGAAGACCAAGCATTTGGAAATGCCTTACTGGTTTTAATAGGTCTTGGTCTTTTGTGCTACTCGGCCTGGCGATTTATTCAGTCCATTCAGGACCCTGAAAATATTGGAGAAGATAAAAAAGGGAAAGGAAAACGTGTTGCTTATTTTATTAGTGCTGTTTTATACCTGGGCCTGGCCGTTTATGCATTTATGACGTTAATAAACGCCGGATCATCTTCAGGTGGCAGCTCTGGTGGTGGAATTACCGGAACCCTTGGTGTGGTGGTTTTTGCAATTATAGGCGTAGGACTTATT
Source organism: uncultured Salegentibacter sp. (assembly GCF_963972535.1). Lineage (NCBI taxonomy): Bacteria > Pseudomonadati > Bacteroidota > Flavobacteriia > Flavobacteriales > Flavobacteriaceae > Salegentibacter > uncultured Salegentibacter sp. The sequence goes on along the minus strand of NZ_CAXAVR010000126.1, from coordinate 777 downwards.
GTAGCCAGTATTGCCCAATTTAATAAAGCTAAAACAAAGAAATTTCTTGAAGATTTTGGCTACGACTCTATTACAGATGAAAAGAAACGGAAAACAGTTAAAAACACCGGCTACCTTGGGCTAATTGCTCGCGGAATTATTTTCGGGATTTTAGCTTATATTTTTATAAGGGCAGCCGTAGAATCTAATACTTCAAATATGAAGGGAACCTCTGATGCTTTTTCATTTTTGCAGGATTCACCTTATGGTTCATGGCTAATGGGATTAGTTGCTGCAGGTTTGGTTTGCTATAGTATATACGTATTTATGCTGGCCAGGTACAGAAAATTCAAAGCATGATATTTTGTTAAACCCGTACCAAGAACCCGTTAAATCTAATTGGATGACTTGTATTTCTATGTAATTTCGATAGAAATAACCAATTAAAAAAATTATTATGTTAACGATCATTTTAAATATCTTATTACCTCCTTTAGCCGTTTTTATGAAACACGGTCTTGGAGTAACTTTTCTAATAAGTTTACTATTAACAGCTTTAGGTTGGATTCCCGGCATAATTCACGCTTTTATAGTAAACGGTACACGCTAAGCTTTTAAAGCTAACTAACCAATAAAAAAGGTCTGAAAATATTTTCAGACCTTTTTTATTTATAATCAATAGAATAGGAAACTAATTTTCTTCCTCTTCTCTTTTTACTACTTCCTTTTGCCATTCCCAGGCACTTTTTAAAGCTTCATCTAAATGCTTCTCGGTTTTCCAGCCCAACTCTTCATTGG
>NZ_CAXAVR010000125.1:0-7086 GCF_963972535.1 uncultured Salegentibacter sp. | reverse complement strand
TTAAATCACGCCGTAGTAGCCGCTTTTGAAGGTTTATTAAAAGATAAATCTTATCCCAGTTATTTTCTTTTCTTAAAGGTTGATCCAAAAAGTATAGATATCAATATTCATCCTACCAAAACTGAAATTAAGTTTGATGATGAACACGCACTTTATGCGATTTTAAGAAGCGCTATAAAGCATAGTTTGGGGCAATTTAATGTAGCGCCGGTCTTGGATTTTGATCGCGATGCAAACCTGGATACGCCTTACGATTATAAAAATAGATCGGCAGAAGTGCCACAGGTAGAAGTAGATCGTAATTTTAATCCATTTCGGGAAGAAAATGCCCGAACTCATAAAAGCTCTTCAAATTCTTTTTCTTCAAACTTTAAAAAAGAACGGGGAGAAAGTTGGGAAAGTTTATACACTGGTTTGCAAACCGAAGACAATCCTAAGCCAGATTCAGATTTTAGGGAAATAGAATTTGAAAGTGAAGAAGTAACGGGAAATTTATTCCAGCCTTCTGAAGATAAAGAAGAAAAATCTACCTTTCAGCTTCATAAAAAATATATTGTAAGTACTCTGAAGAGTGGGATTTTAGTTATAGATCAACACCGGGCCCACACCAGGATTTTATATGAAGAAATGCTGAAAAATATTACCGTTTCAGCCGCGGTGAGCCAACAATTATTGTTTCCGTTAAATCTTCAGTTTAATACTCACGAAATTGAGATATTAAAACAATTACAGGATTCATTGGAACAAACCGGATTTGTATTTTCTGAAGTGAAAAGTGATTCCGTAGAAATTGTTGGGATTCCAACGCTTATTTCAGAAAGTGAAGTAGAAATATTACTGGAACAACTTATTGCCGATTTTGAAAACGATGTACCCGATAATGGTTTTTCTCAAACCGATTTGCTGGCAAAGTCGCTCGCAAAGGGAATGGCGGTAAAATCTGGTACCTTATTAAACAATACCGAGCAGCAACATATCGTTAACAGGTTGTTTGCTTGTAAAGAACCCGGGTTAAGCCCGTCTAACAGATCGGTTTTCGTTACTTTAACGGTAGACGAACTGGACAAAAAATTTATGTAAATGGGAAGAATTACCGAAACTGTAAAAGTACTTTTAATAATCAACATCATCTTTTTTGTTGGTAGCCAGTTTCTGGGCGATTATGCCTACCAGTTATTTGCACTTTGGTTCTTTGAGAACGATAATTTTATGGCGTGGCAGTTTGTTACCCATATGTTTATGCACGGCGGACTTATGCATATTGTTTTTAATATGTATGCACTTTGGGCGTTTGGTGGCCCTATAGAACAAATGCTAGGGCAAAAGAAATTTATTTTCTTCTACTTTTCGGCAGGGCTTGGAGCTGCATTTTTACATACATTGGTAAATTATATTGAATTTAAAACCGGTTATAATGCGCTCTTAGATGCAGGAATGAGTATGGGAAGTATAGAACAATTGCTTAAAACGGGAGAATATTCTACCGCAATACTTGAGTCTGTACCCCGGGAAACGCTTCAGGGATTATATCAAAGCGTAAATACACCTGCGGTTGGAGCATCTGGTGCTATCTATGGAATTCTTGTTGCTTTTGGAATGATGTTTCCCAATGTAGAATTATTCCTTTTATTTGTGCCGGTTCCTATTAAGGCAAAATTCTTTATTCCTGCACTTATTTTACTTGATTTATTTTCAGGATTAACCGGATATTCGTTATTTGGAGGAGGTATTGCTCACTTTGCCCACATTGGTGGAGCCCTGTTCGGCTTTATTATGATGTGGTACTGGAAGAAAAACCAGTTTAACCAAAATCGCTGGGATTGATGAAAGGATCTGATAAATTTAAATACAAACTACAAACCGCAACGGTAGTTGAAAAACTAATCGCAATTAATGTGTTGGTTTTTATCTTGTTTTATCTTTTTAGAACCTTAACCTTTCTATTTCAGTTACCATCAGATTTTTTACTGGAGTGGTTTTCTTTTCCGAAGGAATTAGGGGAGTTTATATTTAAGCCCTGGTCTATTATTACCTATTCTTTTTTACACGGCGGGATTTGGCATATTCTCTCTAATATGCTCATCCTTTACTTCTCCGGAATCTATTTTCTGAATTATTTTTCACCAAAAAGGTTGCTTAATTATTTCTTTTTAGGAGTGATTATGGGCGCTTTGGTTTATATGCTTAGTTATAATTTATTTCCCGCATTTGAAGCGACCGGTAGATCTTATTTAATAGGAGCTTCTGCCGGGGTAATGGCCGTTTTAGTTGGTATTGCTACCTATATTCCCAATATGCGGGTTAGACTTCTTTTAATAGGAAGTATCAAATTCTGGTATATCGCTGCTTTTTTAGTGGCCCTGGATGTTATTCAGATTCCAATGGGGAATGCCGGGGGGCATTTAGCTCACCTCGGTGGTGCGGCTTTAGGCTATACTTATACTAAACAATTACAAAAAGGGAATGATATTGGCTCCTGGTTTGAGAAAATAATGGACAGCTTTGCGGCTATGTTTCAACCTACCGAGCGCAAAGCCAAAATGAAAACGGTGTACCGAAAAACTTCAGATAAAAAATCTACCTCGGGACCTCGTAAATCTTCTTCTAAAAAGCTGGATAAAGATGAAAAACAAAAGCAAATTGATGCTATTTTAGATAAAATAAGCAAAAGTGGTTACGATAGTTTGAGCAAAAGCGAGAAAGATTTTCTATTTAAAGCCGGTAAAGAAGATTAAATGAAGAATCTTGGACTCATAGATAAGATCATTTTTATCTTTAATTCCCTTGCTGCTACGGCGCTTTTATTATCTTATTTGCTTGCTTTTATTCCTCCAAAATCTTTTCCCTTACTTTCTGTTTTAAGCCTTGGGGTACCGGTTTTAATCTTAATAAACCTGGTTTTTATGGTTTATTGGATTATAAGGTTGAAAAGGCAATTTCTGTTATCTTTTATTATTTTACTGGTAGGTTATAATTATGTAACCAATCTTTACCAGTTTAGCGGTGATACACTTACCTCTGATGATGAGCTGAGTATTATGAGCTATAATGTTAGAATGTTTAATTCTTATGGATGGACTGATGAAAAAAACATTCCCGAGAAAATTACAAATTTTGTAAAAGATAAAAATCCGGATATTTTACTCACGCAGGAGCATACCGTAGACGAAACCGGTTTTAAGGAAATATATCCTTATAAATTTGTACATAAAAAAGGAAGGAATTCTGAGTTTGGGATGGCCATTTTCTCTAAATATCCAATAATTGAACAATCTTCTATAGATTTTCCGCATAATGGGAATAATAATTCTATCTATACCGATGTGGTAGTTAAAAAAGATACCTTGCGTATTTTTAATGTTCATTTTCAATCCCTGAATATTAAACCCGAAATTGAAGATTTACGTAAAGCAGATTCTAAGAAATTGCTTGGTAGAATAGGGCAGGGTTTTAGTTTACAACAAGAGCAGGCCGAAATGATGATGGAAAAAGTGAACAAAACGCCTTACAAAACAATTATCGCCGGAGACTTTAACAATACTGCTTTCTCTTATGTGTATGAAATGCTAAATAAAGATGACAGGTTTACCGATGCTTTTTTGCATTCTGGTGAAGGATTTGGGCAAACATTTAAATTAAATTATTTCCCTTTAAGAATAGATTTTATCTGGGTAGATAATAACATTCAAATTAACGATTATACCCGTTTTAAAAATGAACTTTCAGATCATTATCCAATCTTAACCAGGATTAAAATTTAAGTTCCTGGGCTTCCAGGTAATTGGTGGTATTTGGCCCTTCATTAAAAAGAAGATCCAGAATGCTTAAATTAGGTAAAAACCCGTGTTTTTCTTTAAAAACCTGGGTGTATTCTTCCTGCTGAAATTTCAATTTTCCCTTAGCATTAATCAATGTTCTTAGGTCTTTTCTGTCTTCTGGATGAAGAATAAATTCTGAAGTTTTTTCGAAATCTAAATCCAGCTGAAGTGCATCTGTAACAAACTCCAAACAGGCATAATTGAAATCCATTAAGTAATTAAATTTCTTATGATAAAGCGGATAAATTTCATCTTCATAAAATTCAAAAAATGGCGAAGTTTGGTAAGAAGCTTTTAAAGCTCTCCAATGTTGCTTTTGCCATTCAAAATCGTTTTCAATTTTAACTTCTTTATAAAGTTGATGCTTTCCGGCTTCTTTCGGCTCGCCCGTTAGGGCTGAGCGATGTTTAATAGGAATATTCAGCAATAATTTTCCATTGGAGTCATAGATATACATCCGGTTTCTATAGGTTTGTTTCTGGTAGTTGTCTTCATTTTCAAAAAAGACTTTATTAGCTTTTACCAGCGCAACAAACTGAGAAACCGGCCCAAAATAGGCCGGATGTATTAAAATATTTTCCATTTAAGCGTTTTTCCTGCGTTTTTTGAAGTAATTAAAAGCGATAAGTATTACTACAATTATTAGGAAATAGGGCAGGTATGAGGTTGGTGTAGCGTCACCCTTAACAGTGGTAAAAACGCGATCCCATCTAATTTTATTAAAGAAGCCCTGGGCATTGGCATCCCAACTCATCCATACAAATACAGGTTTTCCCACTACGTGATTTTCAGGAACAAACCCCCACGTACGGCTGTCTTCACTGTTATGGCGATTGTCACCCATCATCCAGTAATAATTTTGCTTAAAGGTGTAAGAGTTTACGGGTTGGCCGTTTAATAAAACCTGAGTTCCATTAAGACTGAGTTTATTGTTAATTCCCATCTCACTGCCTTCGTAAGTTTCTATAATTCGCTTATAAAAAGGCATTGATTCTGCAGTAAGATCTACTGTCACCCCTTCTTCAGGAATGTAAATTGGACCCATATAATCGTTATTCCAATTCAGTTTTCCATTATTCGGAAAAATGCTTCGGTCTTTTGAACCTAATGAGTCAGAATATCTTTCAATACTGGTAACGTTGGGATGATTTTTAATTCGGTTATATGCGTCTTCGGTTAAGGCTTTTATATAAAATTGATTGGTATTAGGGTTGTGGTAATAACCATCGGTAATATCATATTCTTCATATAAATACCTGGGGTTGAAACCCTGCCCGTTGGTAGTACCAATATAAGTGAACTGAGTTTTTGCACGTCCCGGAAGCTGAAGCGGCTCGTTATTTACCACAACTTTCCCTGCACGAACTTCCAGAGAATCCCCGGGAATTCCTACCGCACGTTTTACGTAATTAGATTTTTTATCTATGGGTTTGTAATAATATTTCCCATCACCATATTGCTGAAAAGCATTTACGGTATCTACCGGCCAGTTAAAGACTACAATATCGTTGCGCTCTATTTCTTCAAATCCCGGTAATCTCAAATATGGAATTTGAGGTTTTGTTAAATAAGATTTTACTCCCAAAACAGGTATGGTATCGTGCACCATGGGAAACGCCACCGCCGTTCTTGGCAGGCGTGCTCCATAGTGAAACTTACTTACAAAGAGGAAATCACCTACTAATAAAGTTTTTTCTAAAGAGGAAGTTGGGATGGTAAAAGGTTGCATTACATAAGTATGCACTATGGTTGCGGCAATTACTGCAAATAATATAGAGCTTATCCATTCGCCGGCGGCAGTTCTGGGTTTTAAGCTTCTATCTTCAATATATTTTACATCAGTTGCATAATTAATATAGTAAATATAGAAACCCAGTGTTATAATAGCTAAAATAGTATCTGTGGTACTATGCCGGCCATAACTTCTTATGGTTTCTACCCAAATTACCGGGAACATAATAAGGTTTACAATGGGAATAAATAGAAGAATCACCCACCACCACGGGCGGTTTATAATTTTCATTAAAATTACTGCATTGTAAATAGGAATTGCGGCTTCCCAGGCTTGTCTTCCCGCTTTTTGATAAAGTTTCCAGGTACCTGCAAAGTGAATAACCTGAACCAGCAGAAAAAACAGAAACCATTGTGTAAACGTCATATTTTTATTCTTTGCTTATTAGTAACAAAATCCAGTGATTGTTACTATTTTTTGTTTAAAATTGGCTGGAAAGTACGTCTTGCATAGTGAAAACTCCTTGCTTATCCTTAAGCCATTCGGCAGCAATTACTGCTCCTAAGGCAAATCCCTCTCGCGAATTTGCGGTATGCATAATTTCTATAGAATCTATTTTAGATTTGTAAGAAACGGTGTGAGTGCCCGGCACATCTTCAATTCTTTTAGCTTTAATAGGGATCTCATCGGCAGCGGCATGATCCAGTTGCCAATTGTTCTTTTTATCGTTTTCAGCAATTACTTGTTGCGCAAGACTTATAGCCGTACCACTTGGGGCATCTTGTTTCTGGGTATGATGAATTTCTTCAATTTCTACGGCATAATCATCCATACCATTCATCATTTTGGCAAGTTTTTTATTCAGTTCAAAAAATAGATTTACACCTACGCTAAAATTTGAAGCATAAATAAAAGCGCTGTCTTCTTTTTTGCAAATTTCTACTGCTTTCTTATAATCATCTAACCAACCGGTTGTACCACAAACCACCGGGATATTATTTTCAAAACAGGTGGTAATATTTTTAAACGCTGCTTTTGGAACACTAAAATCTATAGCAACATCAATTTCCATTTTATTGATCTCGTAGGTATCAATATCTTCTTCAATTTTAAGAACAATTTCGTGACCACGGTTTAAAGCAATCTCTTCAATTGTCTTTCCCATTTTTCCGTATCCTAAAAGTGCTATTTTCATCTCTATAAAATTTTGATATTCTAATTAATTGGTAGTAATAAACGCTTCCTAAAACTTATAATTTAAAGATAAACCGTAGCGGGATTTCCCGGTAAAATTATCAAGTCCTATATTAGGTTGTAACGTTAGGTCTTCACTAACATTAAATTGCTGTAAATGCGCGTCTACATTGGCATCTATAATATTCAAGACATAAAACCCTGCGATTACCAGTATCGAGATTTCTTTGTTTCTGCGGTAAAATTCCTGGGCTCTTATTAGACCATCATCAGATATCCTTTCTTCTCCATTTACGGTAAATTCATCTTTTCTACCTGCAAGCCGATTTTTATAAGCATCCC
>NZ_CAXAVR010000124.1:0-7153 GCF_963972535.1 uncultured Salegentibacter sp. | reverse complement strand
AAACCTGTGAGGTCTTTTTGTTTTTTGAAAAAATCCGTCAAGCTGAACTTGTTTCAGCTTCTAACATGATTTGAATATCACTATCTTAGATTCTGAAATGATTCTGAATCTTCGGGACAGAATGACGAATTTAAAAACTTTTCGGATAGCTTTTTTTATAACTATTTTGAATTGAAAAAATCCGGTTAAAATGCAGTTTTATTTGAAACTATCACTCAAAATGCAAAAAAGCATCTTCAAGATGTTCTACCTGTATTCCGGCTTTATTTCTTATAATCGCAATTATATCAAAACGGGTTTCCAGGTTTAATTGATTGTCATTCAAAAAAAAATCGGCAGCCTTTACAAGCTGCCGAATTTGTTTAGGCTTTACAAAACTTTGTGGGTCCCCAAAATCGGGTGTGCTTCTTGTTTTAACTTCTACTACTACCAAAGTGCTATGCTTCCGGGCTAAAATGTCTATTTCCGCTTTGTTATAAACATAATTTTGAGCCAGAATTTCATAACCTTGTTTTAAAAGGTACTCTAAAGCGAGGCGTTCACCCAATTCCCCCAAAGCGTTATGCTGAGCCATAAAGTGAATTTAGGATTTATTCCAGGTTTCTATACCCGGGGATTTCCCGTAAAAAATAACTAATTCACTAGCATTATACTGGCAACTTTTAAATCTAAACTTTCAATTTCTTCTTTGCTGGCTTCAATTATGCGATCACCATAAAACTTATTGGCTACTTCTCCTTTGGGAGCCAGGAACACCCTTAAATTAGAATTTTCCAGCTTCCCGTTATTCCACATAACCGCACCGCCGTAGTCCCATCCAAATCCGTAGAAAGAGATCTCCTTTTTATTAAGCTTATTCAAAGCTTCATACATGGTTCCTATTTCAATGCCTTCTGTTGATTTCCATTTTCCATTTTCAGAAAACCGAATATCAAAAATTTCTTTACGATCTTCAGTTTTCCAGGTAATATGCAATTCATCTGGCGTATTGGGATACATTACTGTATAGGCCCGCTCTACTGTTCCTTCTTCAAACATGCCGGTATCTTCAAGAATATTTGCTTCAGGATAATTTGCCTTCAATTCCTCAGCATTATAATTTGTAAGGTTTTCAACCACAAATTTATCTTTAGACATTTTGCTATTAGAACTTCCACAGGCTGCAAGACTAAGTACAATAATTATTAAGCTTAATTTTTTCATTGGTTAATTTTTATCGATTTAAAACTTTTGGTATTCGAAATAAATTTAAAGGCTAAATTGAGGAACATTTCCTATAGACGCCTTCTGTTTTACAAGAATTTAACGCGTATTTTTAAGGAGTTGCTTACCTTTGCGCCCTCAATAAATTTTAAGATAAATGAATAATACTCCACAGCGATACACTATTACCGCAGCATTACCATACACCAACGGCCCCATACATATTGGCCATCTTGCCGGTGTTTATGTTCCAGCCGATATTTATGCCCGTTATTTACGAATGCAGGGCAATGATGTGGCTTTTGTTTGCGGAAGTGATGAGCACGGAGTGCCTATTACCATAAAAGCAAAGAAAGAAGGTGTTACGCCGCAGGATATCGTAGATAAATACGACGGAATTATCAGGAAATCTTTCGAAGATTTTGGCGTTTCTTTTAATAATTACTCAAGAACTTCAGCCAAAGTACATCACGACACCGCTTCGGCATTTTTCAAAAAGATGTATGAAGATGGGAAGTTTATTGAAGAGACTACGCAACAACTTTACGACGAAAAAGCAGGACAATTTTTGGCCGATAGGTTTGTAACCGGAACCTGCCCGAAATGTGGAAACGAAGAAGCCTATGGTGACCAGTGTGAAAGCTGCGGAACTTCGCTAAACGCCACAGATCTTATTAATCCAAAATCGGCAATTACCGGCGAAGTACCAACTTTAAAAGAAACCCGCCACTGGTTTTTACCATTGGATCAATACCAGGAATGGCTGGATGAGTGGATCATAAAAGGCCACGCCCACGATTGGAAAAGCAATGTACACGGGCAGGTAAAATCCTGGTTAAACGATGGTTTGCGCGCAAGAGCCGTAACTCGTGATTTGGATTGGGGGATTCCGGTGCCGGTAGAAGGGGGTGATGGCAAAGTACTATATGTTTGGTTTGATGCGCCTATTGGCTACATATCTTCTACCAAAGAATGGGCCGAGCGCGAAGGCAAAGACTGGGAGCCGTATTGGAAAGACGAGAATACTAAACTGGTTCACTTTATAGGAAAAGACAATATTGTATTTCACTGTATTATTTTCCCGGTAATGCTTAAAGCACACGGCGACTATATTTTGCCTGAAAATGTTCCGGCAAACGAATTTCTTAATTTGGAAGGGAAAAAATTATCTACCTCCAAAAACTGGGCGGTTTGGTTACACGAATACCTTGAGGATTTTCCAAATCAGCAGGATGTGTTGCGTTATGTATTGACCGCAAATGCTCCTGAAGCTAAAGACAACGATTTTACCTGGAAAGATTTCCAGGCCAGGAATAATAATGAGTTAGTAGCCGTTTTCGGCAACTTTATAAATCGGGTCGTTGTCCTTACCAATAAATATTACTCTGGAATTGTTCCAAAACCAAATGATTATTCTGAAGTTGACGAACAAACCATCACCGAACTAAAGGCATATCCGGCGGTTATTGCGAGTTCTATTGAAAAATACCGTTTCCGCGAAGCGCAAGGTGAATTAATGAATTTAGCCAGATTAGGAAACAAATATTTAGCCGATGAAGAGCCCTGGAAACTCATTAAAACCGATGAAGAACGTGTAAAAACAGTGATGTATGTAGCATTACAAATCGCTTCAGCACTAGCTACTTTAAGCGAACCATTTTTACCATTTTCTTCAGCGAAACTTCAGAAAATGCTGAATTTCACCGATGCTGAAAGTCAGCTTTCCGGCAAGGAATATTCACAATGGGATAAGATTGCTACAAGAGATTCATTACTTCCGGCAGGGCACCAAATTGGAAAAGCAGAATTGCTTTTCAGCAAAATAGAAGATGCTCAAATGCAGCAACAATTAGACAAACTGGAAGCCACAAAAACTGCTAATGCAGCCGAAAACAGTAAGGTAGAACCTCAAAAAGAAACTGCTACTTTTGAAGATTTCACCAAAATGGATTTGCGTGTGGGAACTATTATCGAAGCGCATAAGATGCCAAAAACCAAGAAATTAATGGTGATAAAAGTAGACACCGGGCTGGATCAAAGAACGGTAGTTTCAGGAATTGCAGAACATTATAAGGCTGAAGAAATAATTGGTAAAAAAGTCACGGTTTTAGCAAACTTAGCGCCAAGAAAACTGCGTGGTGTAGAAAGCCAGGGAATGATTTTAATGACCGAGAATTCTGCAGGAAAACTAGTATTCGTAAATCCGGATGAAGATGGTGTAGAACCGGGGACAACTATTAATTAAGTTTATTAAAAATGCATCTGAAAAATTGCCAATAAGCGTCATTGCGAGGAACGAAGCAATCTAAAATTGCCGACTCTCAACGGGCAGATTACTTCACTGCGTTCGTAATGACGTTTATAATTTGCTTATTGAATTGCCAATTACCTTGCAAATGCTCAAAATCGCCTACCATCCCATCTATAAACATCCGTTACCTGAAGGTCACCGTTTCCCTATGGAGAAATATGAATTGCTGCCAAGGCAATTACTTCACGAAGGAACCTGTAGCGAGGAAAATTTTTTTGAGCCGGAATTTCCAACTGACAAATATATTCTAAAAGCTCACGATGCAGATTATTTTGAACGCTTACGTGATTTAAAACTAAGCACCAGGGAAATTAGAAAAAGTGGCTTTCCACTTTCTGAGGCTTTAGTGAAACGGGAAATGATCATCGCCGACGGTACGATGAAAGCCGTGCATTATTCCCTGGAACATGGAATTGCTTTTAATATTGCTGGAGGTACTCATCACGCTTATTCTAACCGGGCCGAAGCATTTTGCTTACTTAACGACCAGGCAATTGCTGCAAGATATCTTCAGCATAAAAATTTAGCTGAAAAAATTCTTATTGTAGACCTGGATGTTCACCAGGGAAATGGAACAGCAGAGATCTTTCAGGATGATGCATCGGTTTTTACTTTTTCTATGCACGGAAAAGGTAATTATCCGTTCAAAAAAGAAAAGTCAGATCTTGATATTGAAGTCCCCGACGGCAGTGGTGATAGTGAATATCTAAAACTACTAAAAGAGACATTACCTGATTTAATAGCGAGAGAAAAGCCCGATTTTATTTTTTACTTAAGCGGTGTTGATATTTTAGAGACTGATAAACTCGGCCGACTCTCCTGCACGGTAAATGGTTGTAAAGAAAGAGACAGGTTTGTTTTGCAAACCTGCTACGATTTAAACATTCCGGTTCAATGCAGTATGGGTGGCGGCTATTCTAAAGAAATTAGGGTAATTATTGAAGCCCATGCTAATACTTACCGATTGGCTAAGGAAATTTACTTTTAGCAAAATTTTCCCTTTTAAAAAATTCACTTTCCGCTTCTTGATTACCAGGAAATTTTAGCAATTTCAATAGAAAAATAAAACAGACATGGAAAAATGCTTTAGGAGCATTAACTTTAGTGTCGTTTAATTCAATATAATTATATCAATTTTAAACCTAAGTTATGAGGCTTGCAACAATATTCCTGGTTCACTTTGTATGTTTTTTTCTGAATATTTCAGCATTTGCACAATTAAATCAAGAAAGTTCAGGTTCAGATAAAATCAGGATCAATCAGGTTGGATTCTATCCTACAGGCCAAAAAATAGCGATTGTTGTAACTTCAGAAGCTACCAATTTTTCAATTCTTACAGCAGATGAAAAGAATGAAGTATTTTCAGCAAAACTTAGCGATGTTAAAGAATGGCCGCATAGTAAAGAAACCGTAAAACAAGCGGATTTTTCTTCCATAGAAATCTCAGGAGAATATGTATTACAAGTTCCGGGAATTGGTACCAGCCATTCTTTTTATATAGACAAAAATGTACATTTTGAGCCAGCAAAGGCAAGTATGAAGGCTTTTTATTTTCAAAGAGCTTCTACTGCTTTACCCGAAGAATATGCCGGAAAATGGGCGAGAGAAGCCGGCCATCCAGACAATTTGGTAAAAGTTCATAATTCGGCCGCTTCAGAGAATAGACCGGCTGGATCTACTATTTCAAGCCCCGGAGGATGGTATGACGCAGGAGATTATGGAAAGTATATTGTAAACAGCGGAATTACCATGGGGACTTTGTTTTCGCTTTATGAAGATTTCCCGGAATATCTGGACACACTTAATTTAAATATTCCAGAAAGCGAGAACAATATTCCGGATTTTCTTGATGAAACATTGTACAACCTAAGATGGATGATGACAATGCAGGGTAAAGACGGAGGTGTTTATCACAAGCTTACCAGCGCGAATTTTCATGGTGCAGTTGCGCCAAAAGATGCTACACTTCAGCGATGGGTTATACAAAAAAGTACAGCAGCTACTTTAGATTTTGCTGCAGTAACGGCACAGGCAACAAGAATTTTCGAAGATTATAAAGATGAATTACCAGGATTATCAGATTCGCTTTTGGTAATGAGCGAAAAAGCTTATCGCTGGGCGAAAGAAAACCCCGATGTAATTTACCAACAGGAAAAATTAAAAGATCCCGAAATAAACACTGGAGCCTATGGAGACCGCAATTTTAAAGATGAATTTCAATGGGCTGCCACAGAACTTTTTATAACCACAGGAAAAAAAGAATATTACCAGGAAGCTGGCCTGGAAAACCCTTTAGCACAAGACTTTGGAATTCCCGCCTGGCCAAATGTAAATACGCTTGCCCTCTACTCTCTTGCCAGGCACAGGGAAAATTATAAGGATAGTGAGCTTGTAAATATTAATGCCATAATTGAGCAGCTTACCCAAATGGCCGATAATCTGGTAGCTTCATCAAAAAGTTCTGCTTATTCGATTCCAATGGGAATAAATGAATCAGATTTTGTTTGGGGAAGTAACTCCACCGCAGCAAACCAAGGAATACTACTTTTAAATGTATACGAAATAACAGGCGACAGGAAATATCTTGATACTGCAAATAGCAATTTGGATTACCTGCTGGGAAGAAATGCCACGGGCTTTTCCTTTTTAACCGGTTTTGGCGAGAAATCTACAAGAGATCCGCACCACAGACCTTCTGAAGCTGACGACAATGAAGATCCGGTACCCGGACTTTTAGCCGGTGGCCCAAACCCCGGGCAACAAGACAAAAATGAATGCGCAGAGAAATACACAGCTGCGCATAGGCACCCTGCAACTTCATATATTGATAACCGTTGTAGTTATGCCAGTAATGAAATAGCAATTAACTGGAATGCTCCTTTTGTATATCTTGCCAATGCTATAGAGGCAATACAGCGGTCAAAATAGTTAACTCTAATAAGTTTTTACACTTTTAGTTTTGCTATTGGATGGTACAAAATAAAAGTGGTTATTATCTTTTTTAAAGAAAATAACCACTTTTGCTCCACCTTAGCATTTGTACTCTTTTATAATTCTGAGAAATAATGCCCAAACCAGATTATTTTCCCATTAAAAGCAATTCATTACAAACTACTTCGGTTATATAGCGCTTGTTCCCGTCTTTATCATCCCAGCTTCGGTTGGTGAGTTTTCCCTCTACTCCAACTTCCTTGCCTTTATTTACATATTTTTCAACCAGCTCTGCGGTTTTCCCCCAGGCTACAATGTTATGCCATTGCGTATCGGTTATGCGTTCGCCATTTCCGTTTTTGTAACTCTCATTGGTAGCTACCGAGAATTTGGCCAGTTTCTTTCCAGATTCCAGGTTTACGATTTCAGGCTCTCTCCCAACATTCCCGATCAACTGTACTTTGTTTCTAATAGTGCTCATAACGTATTAATTTAAAAAGCTGAAAATCGTTAGTTCATTTCAACAGGACAAACATAACACAGTCTTTTAGTAGTAATCGTCTGGGAATTATTTGTTTACGTTTAAAGACGTTTGTAAACGTTTGGAAATGAATTAAGCAATCGGAAATTTTTTGTAATATTAAATTTCATAATTAAGACTTACCATGACCGAAAAAGAAAAAATGCTTTCAGGCCAATTATACCTGG
>NZ_CAXAVR010000123.1:0-7289 GCF_963972535.1 uncultured Salegentibacter sp. | reverse complement strand
ACACGATAATAAGAACTTGCCCTTGCCACAGCTCTTATTGCAGCGTTCATTCCGGGGGAATCTCCGCCGGAGGTCATTACTCCTATTCGTTTAATTCTTTTTGTCATACTTTAAAATTCTTGCCTAAAATTACAAACTCAGAAGCTACCTGAAAAGAAAAAAGAATAAGTTTTACCCAATATTAGAGATTTAAATACTCTAAATTGATTTGCTTAATATTCCTAATTTTAATTTTCATCTGGAAAACGAATATAATCAGGAGACTGGGGACGCGTTGCAGGCTCTTCTTTCTCGGTTTCGCTATTTAAAGATTGAATTTCGGTATTTGCAATTTTTCTAATCAATTCTTTGAAGGTGTCAAAATCTACCGAATAAGACAAACCAATTCCCTGTGTAAAGCCTATTTCTTCCCCTATAAACTGAATATTATTTTCCCGATTAAAAACCTTTGCTCTTAGGCTTCCGTCTTCGTTTAAAAGAAAATCTATCTCCAGGTCGCCTACAATAATAGATTCGGTAACGCCTCCAATGGGGACACCTACCTGGCCATTAATAATTACGCGGTCGTTAATTTGGGTAGAAAGTGTTAATCCAAAACGGTCTACAGTTTGTTGGTCTGGCGTACGATCTCCCTGCACATAATTAACACCAACCTGGAATTTACCGTCGTCTCCCGCAAAAATATCGTTCACTATACTCGAAGCCCTTTCGGCCAAAGTTCCTGTAATTGCATTTTGCCTTAATCCGAATTCACTATAGAAAGCACCCTGGGTTACCAGGAATAACGCCTGAAGCTCTTTACTGGAGCGGTCGTCCATTCTATATTCTAACTCAGATCTTACCACAGAGCTGGCGTTTGGAAAAGCAATATCAAAAGTAATATCGGGTTGTTCTATTTCTCCCTGCAAATTAATAACTACTTCCACCGGAATTTTTCTGTTAATTGAAGGATTTTCAAGTAAAACTGCTGGGTTTGCGTTTAAGGAATAAATAGCACTTACATCAAGTTGAGCATCGGTAGGATCCCCATTCCAGTTGATACTTCCGCCAGATTCTACATTAAAAACTTTTTGAACCAGCCCAGCATACTTAAAATTATAAACGCCTTCATACACTACGAAATCACCCCACATATTAAACTTGCCGTTAGTATTTATCTCTAAAAGTAAGTTTCCTGAACCACGGCCTTTTAATGTACTTCCACTGGTTTGATCTACTACTACTTCTACTTCAGCATCATTGGTAACATCAAGATCAAATATAAGTTCCAGGCCAGTAACTTCAGGCAGCTCAATAGATTCACCGGCTTCACGGGCCGCTTTTTCTTCCGGGCTTAAAAAATGAATGTACGAGTTATCTCCTACCGATTCTGTATCACTTAACGGAATTTTAAAAACCGTTCCGCGCTCGGTTGTGGCGGTAACATCTATAACCAATTGATCTGTAGGACCGGCTATACTTGCGTCTCCACTTATAAAAGCTGTTCCGTAATACAATGCGTCCTCATCACCTTCGGTATCTAAAACCAAAAGCCTGTCTGTAGCAATATTTAGATCTAAATCCCATTCCTTAAAGTTTTTATGCCCTATACTTCCATTAAGGGTTCCCGTGGTTTTGTATTTAGTATCTTCAATTTCAACATCGTCAAATACAAACTCCTGCTGGGTTAAATTAACTATTGCTTCATCTTTAAAATCCAGATCTATATTAAGGTATGGAACCCGTAAACCTGCATTTTCAAGACTTATTTCTCCTGAAAAATCGGGGTTTTTGTAGTTTCCCGAAACCTGGGCATTTCCCGACGCTCCACCCCTAATATTACTAAGTACTTCCCCTCCCAAAGGACTAAAAGCGGCGAGATTTAATTCGTCTAAATCTACATCCATTTCTATGGTGGGCTCACTCCCACTCACATTTATACTTCCTATGGCATTTAAAGATTCATTGCCATTTTTACGCAAATTGGCGTTTATATTATAATTGGTGAGATTTTCATTTCCTTCTACATCCAGCACCAAATTACCCAGTAAATTGTCGTTAATATTTAAAGAATCTACCTTAAGATTTGTATTGGGATAATAAGCCCCGTTTTCCTGAAGTAAATCAAATTTTCCATTTAGCGTTCCCGCAAGGTCCAGGCTATTTATGTGGGGAGTGATTTTGCCAATATCTACATTATCAAATTCCATTTTAAAATCTTTATATGTAGAATCTCTCATAACGCCGCTAAGCCTTATTTCTTCGTTTTTATGATTCATCACCAAAGAATCTATCGCAAAATCTTTAAAATCGAGGTCAAAAACTATTTTATTGCTTTTATTGCTTTCCTCATTTATATACCACGTATTATTTTTAAAAGTAAGATCTGACCGCTGTATCCCAACAACCGATTTATTTTCTTCGTTGATAGTATGAAAAAGGTTAAGGTTAAAAAAATCTTCATTGTTTTTGCCACCCTGAAATTCAGATCTTATAAAAAGCGTATCGCGCTGGGTTACGTTAATAAAGCTGAACTCTGAAAAATTATAAAAATTTGTAGAAACACTATCGGCTTCAAAATAGGTATTATAAATAGGATTGGTATTATCTACGTTTAGATTTACGGTTTTCATCATATTCCCGAATATATCTATTCTGGGAGAACGGAAATTCACCTTAAATTCAGATTCATCTGAAGCTAAGTGACCGCGAATAAATGTATTTGGCGCAAGATTAATTTCGGGGTAAAAAACTTCTATAATCTTATTATAAATATCAAAATCAAATTCAAGGTATTGATTATTGGTAATGGTTCTGGGTTGGTAATTGGTATAAATACTTCCCAGGGAATTCTCAATTAAAGGTCTTATTTCTGAAAGATTGAAATCTCCAATAATTTCACCGCTTATCACATCGGGAGAATTTATGCTTAAAGTTCTTTCCCTGCCTTCAAAACTGGAAGTTATGCTGAAATCATCAAAAAAGTAAAGATCATTTTGATTTTGGTAGGAAGTGTTAAGCAGCAAAATTTCACCAAAAGCATCGTCTATACTGGTGCCTTTCATATTCATAATCACGTCTCCTTTAAAAATAGAAAGAGTATCCCGAGACACAAAATTTAGGGCATTAAGATCGGCATAACCAACAGAAGCTTCAAAATCGTAGTTATTTATATCTTCAGAAAGGTCGGCCAAACCATTAAATTCCATTTTTAAATTAGGATCGCTGGCCATTAATAAACCATTAAAAACCGGGTTTCTAAGATTCCCAATAACCCGTATGCTCTGGTACGTATACCCGTTAAATTGTAATTTAGAAATTTGTCCTTTTAATTCGGCATCCAGCGATTCAGCATCAAACCCACTACCATCTATATCCAGGTTAAAGCTGGTTTTTCCCAGGCTTGAATTATTAGCGAGTTTACCAATATTTACATCTTCAAAAATTAGTTTACCCTGGTAGGTTACTTCTCTTGGGTTATCAAAGCCACGTAAAATTAGATCTGCTTCAGCCGAGCCTAATTGCGTATTTATAATTACATCTGCATCTAAATTTGAACCGGTAACAATAGCATCACCACGCATTCTTAAATTGCCAAAATCCCGAATATTTTCGGGAAGTTTTCCCTGAAGGTCCCCCGGCAATAAATTTACCAGGTCGTAATAATTAGTAGTAAAATCGCTAAAATCTCCTGTTAATTTAAAATTTTCACCTCCGCGAGAAAATGCTCCTTCCACATTAACTTCTCCCTCAATCCTACTGCGATCCATCCCGGTTAATTGCAAATTGGGAAGAACAAAATCGTTTAACGTTCCATTTATATCGGTAGTTAATTGCATTATTTGGTCATCTCCAAAACTTGAATAAAAAGCCTGAAGATCGGTACTGGAAATAATACTTTCAGTAAAAGTTCCGGTTACTTCAACTTTATTTACAAAATCTGAGAAATACTCGGTTTCGTAATTAAATTCCAGGTTTGCTTTTACAAAAGACTGGGGAGTTTGAATCCTGAGATTATCAAAAACCATTTTTTGCGGACTATAGAAAAAATTCGTGCTTAGGTTATCCACTCTTAAACCACGCTTTTCATAACCTTTAAGTCCTTCAATATCTACATTAATTTCGGGCCCTTTAATTTTTAAATCTGTGGCATAAATATTTAAATCGTCCAGGACTACGAATTCCGGGTTTTCACTATCTTCATTTATAAAACTGTAAGAACCGTTATTAATCTCTACCCTATCTACCAGGAGTTCAAATTGTGTAGAATCGCCAGAGGGTTTAGTGCTTAATTGCTGAATAAAATAGGCAAGATTATCCCGGTCTTCGCCTTTATATTTTTTCATATTTAGTTCTAAACCTTCTAAATAGGTCTTTCCTAAATGTGGATTATTGCTAAAGAGGTTTGAAATTCCTAAAAGTGAAGTACGTAATTCTTTAGAAAAAATTAAGGTATCTTTATGATGATCTTCAATGTAAACTCCATTAATTTTCACCCGGCCAAAATACGTGAGACTAACACGGTCTACAGAAATATTTACTTGGTTATTTTCGTTAATTGAAGTAGTAATACGGTTTGCAATACCGGTTTGAACGGCAGGAATGGAGAATACGATCAAAATTATGACAAAAAGTAAAACCAGCGCAACCACTGTTCTAGTTAATATTTTCCAGAATTTTTTGATACGCTTTTATATTTTAACTTTGTACACAATATTAACAATTTCTATGCCCCTTATTTCTTAATGGCTTCACAAAATATTTACATATTAGGGATCGAATCTTCCTGCGACGATACTGCTGCAGCTATACTGCATAACGGCAAAATACTATCTAACATTGTAGCAACCCAGGAAGTTCATAAACAATACGGCGGTGTGGTACCAGAACTCGCTTCCAGGGCGCACCAACAAAACATAGTTCCTGTAATTCACCAGGCATTGGCCAGCGCAAATATCGGTAAAAAAGATGTATCTGCAATTGCTTTTACCCGTGGTCCCGGCCTTATGGGTTCTTTGCTTGTGGGCACTTCTTTTGCCAAGTCTTTATCGCTTGGTTTAGGAATTCCACTTATTGAAGTTAATCATATGCAAGCGCATATTTTAGCGCATTTTATTGAGGAAGATGTTTTTAAAAAACCAGAGTTTCCGTTTCTGGCTTTAACTATAAGCGGTGGTCACACCCAAATCGTAAAAGTTTCTAATTATTTTGAAATGGAAGTAATTGGTGAAACTACCGATGATGCCGTGGGGGAAGCCTTTGACAAAAGCGCAAAAATTCTAGGTCTACCCTATCCCGGCGGGCCTTTAATAGATAAATATGCAAAAGAAGGGAATCCTAAAGCTTTTCCGTTTCCCAATCCTAAAGTACCTGATTTGAATTTTAGCTTTAGCGGATTTAAAACTTCAGTTCTCTATTTTGTGCAGAAACAAACCAAAGAAAATCCTGATTTTGTTGCTGAAAATTTAAAGGATATCTGCGCTTCCATTCAGTTTTCAATAGTTAGAATTTTAATGGATAAACTTAAAAAGGCCGTAAAACAAACCGGAATTAATCAAATTGCCATAGCCGGTGGGGTTTCAGCAAACAGCGGGATTAGAAATGCCCTAATGGATGCCGAAAAAAAATACGGCTGGAACTGTTTTATTCCAAAATTCGAATATACTACAGATAATGCAGCGATGATTGCTATCGCTGGCCATTATAAATATTTGGAGCAAGATTTTTCAGACTATTCTATTACTGCCCAGGCACGCTATAAATTTTAATCCATGCAACTTTTCTATACCCCAAATATTGAAAAAACCGATAAACAAATTGTTTTCCCAAAGGATGAAAGTCGGCATATTGCGAAGGTTTTGCGAAAAAGTGCCGGGGATACTTTAAAAGTAACCAACGGAAAAGGATTTTTATTTACTGCAGAAATAATCACTGCAGACCCCAAACAATGTTTAGCAAATATTATTGCAGTTGAAGAGGAAAGTCCAAAAAAGTACCGATTGCATCTTGTAGTAGCGCCAACCAAAATGAATGACAGGTACGAGTGGTTCTTGGAAAAAGCTACCGAAATTGGGATTGATGAGATCACCCCAATAATTTGTGATCACAGCGAAAGAAAAACCATAAAATTGAATCGTTACGAAAGGGTTTTGCAAAGTGCGATGAAGCAATCATTACATTATAATTTACCTATTCTTAATGAAGCGATTAGTTTTTCAGAATTTATAACAACTGAAACCGAAGGGCAAAAATTTATTGCTTATTGTGAAGAAGGAATGGAACGTTTTTCATTAAAAAATCAGGCTAAATCACAAGAAAATATAACTATTTTAATTGGTCCTGAAGGTGATTTTTCTCCTGAAGAAATAAAATTAGCACTTAAAAATAACTGGAAACCGGTGAGTTTGGGTGAAAGCCGCTTAAGAACAGAAACTGCAGCCATAGTTGCCTGCCATACCGTAGCACTTATAAACCAGGATTAAGCCTATAGAATTAACCTAAATTTTTTCAAAATATTTTGAAATTTATTACAGGTTAGTAAACTCCCTTTTTTATTGATATTTTTACCCAAATGTTGAGTTTAAAAAAATATTTTTTCTTAGTTCTTTTTCTTGGTTGCTGCCAGTTCTTAGCAGCTCAGGAAATAGCGCTATTAAAATATAATGGTGGCGGCGATTGGTATGCAAATCCCACTTCTTTGCCCAATCTTATAAATTTTGCCAACAATAATATTGGCACAAATTTAAACACCAAACCGGTTACGGTTACCCCAGAGAATTCAGATATATTTCAATATCCATTTGTACATATGACGGGTCATGGAAATGTAGTTTTCAATGATAAAGAAGCCGAAAATCTTAGAAACTATTTATTAAGCGGTGGGTTTCTTCATATAGATGATAATTACGGAATGCAGCAATATTTAGAAAAAGAGCTAAAGAAAATTTTTCCCGAAAAAACACTTGAAGAATTGCCGGCCAATCATCCTATTTTTAATTCAGCATTTAATTTTCCGCGTGGCTTGCCTAAAATTCACGAACATGATAATAAACCGCCACAGGCTTTAGGCATTTTTGATAAAAATAGGCTGGTACTTTTATTTACTGTAGAAAGTGATTTAGGTGATGGCTGGGAAAGCCCCGAAGTTCACAACGATCCCGAAGAAGTAAGGTTAAAAGCACTGCAAATGGGAGCAAATATTTTAAAATACGTATTTGAGAATTAATGGAACAACTCACCCATTTTGACGAAAAATTCAATAAAGAAAAATCGCCGGTTATTCTTCTATTAGACAATATTACCGGGGAAGC
>NZ_CAXAVR010000122.1:0-7390 GCF_963972535.1 uncultured Salegentibacter sp. | reverse complement strand
AATTCATTAAGAATGAGCTTGTTGCCTATTGTGAAAAAGGGCAGTATATTTGCGACCAGGTTGGAAAGGGAGCAGAAAAATTGTAAATTTACTTACATTACTCTTTTTTGATCTGAAAAAAAGATTATTCGAAAGCTTATGAAAGGACCTTTATTTTATTCAAAAATTCTTCTTTTTGGAGAATATGGAATTATAAAAGATTCCAAAGGATTATCCATTCCTTATAATTTTTATAATGGAGCATTAAAAGTAGATGAAGATCCTTCTGAAGCAGCTATTGCTTCTAATAAAAGTTTACGCCGTTTTGCCGATTATCTTAACGAACTTCAGAAAAAGAGTCCAGAGCTTGTGCAATTTGATATTGCTGCTTTAAATGCAGATATTGAAAAAGGCATGTATTTTGATTCTACCATTCCGCAAGGGTATGGTGTGGGAAGTAGTGGTGCTTTAGTTGCTGCTATTTACGATAAATATGCAACCGGGAAAATTACTGTTTTAGAAAATCTTACCCGGGAGAAATTATTAAAGCTGAAAAAAGTTTTCGGAGAAATGGAATCTTTTTTCCACGGAAAATCTTCAGGTTTAGATCCGCTTAATAGTTATTTAAGTATACCAATTCTTATAAATTCTAAAGATAATATTGAGCCCGCCGGTATTCCATCTCAAACGGAAAATGGCCAGGGTGCTGTATTTTTATTAGACAGTGGAAGCACTGGTGAAACCGGCCCTATGGTTGGGATCTTTATGGAAAATATGAAACAGGAAGGTTTTCGTCAAATGCTTAAAGAACAATTTGTAAAACATACCGATGCCTGCGTAGACGATTTTCTTAAAGGAGACGTGAAATCCTTATTCAGTAATGTAAAAAGGCTTTCTCACGTTGTGCTGGACAATTTTAAACCAATGATTCCTGCCCAATTTCATAAACTATGGAAACACGGAATTGATACCAACGATTACTACCTGAAACTTTGTGGTTCTGGCGGTGGTGGCTATATTTTAGGCTTTACTGAAGATATTGAAAAAGCCAGAAAAGCTCTTAAAGATTACAAATTAGAAGTGGTTTATAACTTCTAAATTTCACCCTTCATGGCGTCCTCTTCTAATAAGCGCTTATTGCTGAAAATGCTTAGTTTGTTTTCGGTGGTTCGTGGTTATAATATTCTTGTGCTCATCGTAGCACAATATCTTACTTCGGCATTTATTTTAGCGCCAGAGCTGCCTTTACGTGAAATTCTTTTTGACGATAATTTATTTTTTCTCATCCTTTCTTCGGCAACGGTAATCGCTTCGGGATATATTATCAATAATTTCTACGATAGCGAAAAAGACCTTATTAACAGGCCTAAAAAAACAATGTTAGACCGGTTTGTAAGTCAGCGAACAAAACTTTCAGTCTATTTCATACTTAATTTGCTTGCTATTTTCTTCGCGAGTTATGTTTCATTTAGAGCAGTAGTTTTCTTTTCCATTTATATTTTTGCTATTTGGTTGTATTCCCATCGTTTAAAGCGAATATTATTTCTGGGGAATCTCGTGGCTTCCATTTTAACAATTACACCGTTTTTTGTGGTGTTTGTATATTATAAGAATTTTGAAACTGTAATTTTTATCCACGCGACTTTCCTTTATTTAATGATTGTGATGCGTGAATTAGTGAAAGATTTGGAAAATATGAAAGGCGATTTAATTCAAAATTACCAGACTATCCCGGTAGTTTATGGTGAGCGACTTAGTAAGCTATTTCTTTCAGTCTTATGTGTTTTGGCTATTGTTCCTATTTTGCTTTTAATCACGCGGTATGACACCGGCTATATGAATTACTATTTCTATGTATCGCTGCTGTTACTTGTGTTTTTCCTGTTGTTTCTTTATTTCAGCAAGGCAAAATGGCAATATTTATTGCTTCATAATATTCTTAAATTAATAATTGTAGTAGGTGTGTTCAGCATTCTACTTATAGATATTCAAGAAGTGCTCAACAGAGTATTCTAATCATTTTATTCAAAAATTTATATGAAAAAAGATCATAGCTATTTTCTGAAAAGAGCTATTCAATTAGCCGAAGAAGGAATGGATAAAGGCCAGGGCGGTCCTTTTGGAGCTGTAATTGTAAAAGATGACGAAATTATAGCTGAAGCTAACAATAAAGTTACAGCCAGTAACGATCCCACAGCGCATGCAGAAGTTGTTGCCATAAGAAGAGCCTGTGAAAAATTGCAGGATTTTCAATTAGAAAATTGTATTTTATATACTTCCTGCGAGCCCTGCCCCATGTGTTTGGGAGCAATTTACTGGGCGCGCCCTAAAAAAGTTTATTACGCGCTAACCAGAGAAGATGCAGCTAAAATAGGTTTTGACGACCAGTTTATTTACGATGAAATTGCACTGAAAATGGACGATCGTAAAGTTCCTTTTGAAAATTTAATGCGGGAAGAAGGACTTCCGGTTTTTCAGAAGTGGGAAGCTAAAGGAGATCGGGTAGATTATTAAATAACTGGTTTTTTATTCAAAATATGGTGTAAAATCTTTAGGCGAAATAGAATGCCACTATAAATCAATAGAGTACCTTTGCAAAAAATTAGCGATATGAGTAGAAACGATAAATCTAAAGGTGGAAAAGTTAGCGGAAGACAGGGAGGTGGAAACTCTAAAAAGTCTATGGCCCGCGGCAATGCGCCTATAAAAAAGCAGCAGTCCGCTCCTAAAACCCCTTCCAAAACCGATGGAATTCGTTTAAATAAATATATTGCAAACGCCGGAATTTGTTCCCGCCGTGATGCCGATATCTTTATTTCTGCCGGAAATGTAACCGTTAATGGTAAAGTGGTGACCGAAATGGGCTTTAAAGTAGCCCCAACCGATGAGGTGAAATTTGATGGAAGAGGCGTAAATCCAGATAAGCCTGAATATTTTGTTCTTAATAAACCAAAAGGGGTTTATGTTACCGGTAGTACCGAAAAAGGAGGAAAAACCGTAATGGATATTATGGCTAAAGCTACCAAAGCAAAGCTAGATCCCGTTGGGAAATTAGATACCCAGGCCATGGGACTATTGGTTTTTACTAACGATGGTACTTTGGCTAAAAGACTTGGTAAGCCAAGAAATGGAATTAGACAAATTTACCAGGTAAATCTAACCAAACCACTTTCTGTAGAACACTTAGAGAAAATTAGGAACGGTGTGATCCTGGAAGATGGGAAAGTAAACATTCAGGATATTAGTTATATTGCTGAGAGACCAAAGAACGAAGTTGGGATAGAAACCAACAGTACAAAAAACCATATTATTCAGCGACTTTTTAAAAGTCAGGGTTATGAAGTAGAAAAACTGGATCGTGTAGTTTTTGGCGGACTTACAAAAAAGGACCTTCCAAGAGGCCGATTTAGAAGGCTTGCAGATCAGGAAGTTATAAATTTGGGAATGCTTTAAAAAAAGTGATTCCGTATTAAGTTTTTTAATATTTTTGAACCGGATTAGGATTTTCCTTTTCCGGTTTTTTATTTAAAAACTTTAATGCATACAATTAATTGACAGGATTTTATAACCTAAACAAATGTGAGCGCTCTCCGCTCTTTAATTTTATTTTTTCTGAAACCCTTTCAGGCTTCAAATCAATTAATTCAACTCACTTTCTTAACATTAATTTACCAGTCGTTTCTTTTGATGCGAAAAATTAATGCCTAAATTTTTACCTTTAATATATAAACCAATCAATTGAATACGAAATACAGCGATTTAATAGACCAGACTTATTATTTTCCACAGGAAGAATTCACTCTGGAAGGCACCGAATTAAAATTCCATAACATAGACTTAATGGAGCTTGTAAAGCAATATGGCGCTCCATTAAAATTCACTTATTTACCCAAAATTTCAGAAAATATTGGTCGGGCCAAAAAGTGGTTTGCAGATGCTATGGCAAAACATGATTATAAAGGAAGCTATAATTATTGTTATTGTACCAAGAGTTCACACTTTCAGCACGTTTTGAACGAAGCTTTAAAAAATGATATCCATATTGAAACCTCTTCGGCTTTTGATATTAATATTGTAGAGCAGCTTAAAAAATCGGGTAAAATTACCAACGATACTTACGTGCTATGTAATGGCTTTAAACGCGATCAATACGTAGAAAACATTTCCAGACTGTTAAATAGTGGTCATAAGAACTGTATTCCAATTATAGATAATTATGAAGAAATAGACCTTTTGTCTCAAAAGATTAACGGTAAATTTCCTATCGGAATCAGGATTGCTTCCGAAGAAGAACCAAAATTTGAGTTCTATACTTCCAGGTTAGGAATAGGTTATAAGAATATTGTACCTTTTTATAATAAGCAGATAAAGGAAAACGACCAGGTTTCTCTAAAAATGCTTCATTTTTTTATTAATACGGGTATTCGTGATACAGCCTATTATTGGAACGAGTTACAGAAATGTTTACGCGTTTATGTGAACCTGAAAAAAGTTTGTCCAGAGCTGGACAGCCTAAATATTGGTGGAGGGTTCCCGGTTAAAAATTCCCTGCATTTCGAGTATGATTACGCCTATATGGTGGACGAGATTATTAATCAAATCAAATTATATTGCGAGGAAGCTGAAGTTGATGTTCCTAATATTTTTACCGAATTTGGAAGTTTTACCGTAGGAGAAAGCGGCGGTGCTATTTACGAGATTTTGTACCAAAAACAACAAAACGATCGTGAGAAATGGAATATGATCAATTCTTCATTTATCACCACGCTACCAGATACCTGGGCAATAAGTAAGAAATTTGTGATGTTGCCGGTAAACCGTTGGAATGATGAATATGAACGTGTTTTACTTGGTGGATTAACTTGCGATAGTGACGATTATTATAATTCAGAGCAGAACGTAAACGCCATTTATCTTCCTAAGTATAAAAAGGATAAACCGCTTTATATCGGCTTTTTTAATACTGGGGCTTACCAGGAAACTATTGGAGGTCACGGGGGCTTGCACCACTGTTTAATACCGCAGCCAAAACATCTTCTTATCGATAAAGACGAAGATGGAAATATAAAGACCAGTTTATTTAGCCCTGAACAAAATGCCGAGGATATGCTTAAAATTCTGGGTTATAATGGAAGCAATTAATTTTTTATAAATTTATATAACCAACAACAACCAATTTAGCATTACAATGAGTAAAAAGAATTACGCCGGAA
Source organism: uncultured Salegentibacter sp. (assembly GCF_963972535.1). NCBI lineage: Bacteria > Pseudomonadati > Bacteroidota > Flavobacteriia > Flavobacteriales > Flavobacteriaceae > Salegentibacter > uncultured Salegentibacter sp. Next base: position 2,198 of record NZ_CAXAVR010000122.1, on the reverse strand, counting down.
TACCAGATAAATACTCGCGAATAGACGACGCGAAAGTGGTATTAATACCGGTGCCGTACGATGGAACCAGTAGCTGGCAAAAAGGAGCAGATAAGGGCCCTGACGCATTTTTAGAAGCTTCAGAGAATATGGAACTTTATGATATTGAAACAAAATCTGAAGTCTATAAAAAAGGCATTTATCTAGCACCTGCAGTAACCGAAGATTCTTCACCCGAAAAAATGGTAGATACCGTATATAAAACGGTAAAAAACTACATAAAGCAGGAGAAGTTTGTTACTATTTTTGGAGGAGAACATTCAGTGTCTATCGGGACTATTAGAGCTTTTAATGAAAGTTTTGAAGATCTTACCGTGGTGCAATTAGATGCCCATGCCGATCTTAGACCAGAATATGAAGGTTCTACTTGTAATCACGCCTGCGCATTGCACGAGGCTAGTAAAAAGACAAATTTATTGCAAGTTGGAATTCGTTCTATGGATGTTTCTGAAGTAGAGCATATGGATGAAAACCAGGTGTATTTTGCTCACGATCTTTATGAAGACTGGCAGGATGATGCTATTGGACAAATGACGCCAAATGTATTTATTACTATAGATTTAGATGCATTTGATCCTTCTATTTTACCCTCTACCGGAACGCCGGAGCCAGGAGGCCTTTTCTGGTACGAGACGCTGGAATTCCTAAAAATGATGTTTAAAAAGAAAAATGTTGTAGGTTTTGATATTGTAGAACTTTGCCCAAATGAGAATGAAAAATCATCAGACTTTCTAGCGGCAAAACTTTACTATAAAATGTTGAGCTACAAATTTAAATACCAAAATTATAACGAAGAAGACGAAGATGAGTAAAGGAGCGATTTCCCAATTTATAGAAAAATATTATTTACATTTTAATTCTGCAGCACTTGTAGATGCTGCAAAAGATTACGAAAAACAGCTGGAAGGCGGCTCAAAAATGTTGGTTTCGCTAGCAGGAGCTATGAGTACAGCAGAACTCGGTAAAATTTTTGCCGAAATGATTCGCAAAGATAAGGTGCATATTGTTTCCTGTACCGGTGCAAACCTTGAAGAAGATGTAATGAATTTGGTGGCTCATTCTCATTATAAAAGAGTACCACATTATCGTGATTTAACCGCTCAGGATGAATGGGATTTACTTGAAAAAGGCCTTAATAGGGTGACCGATACCTGTATTCCGGAAGAAGAAGCTTTTAGAAGAATTCAGAAGCATATTGTAAAGATTTGGAAAGATGCTGAAGCTAACGGAGAACGTTATTTTCCGCATGAATTCCTTTATAAATTATTACTTTCCGGGGTTTTGGAAGAGCATTACGAAATAGATCTTAAAGATTCGTGGATGTATGCCGCAGCCGAAAAGAATTTACCAATGGTTGTTCCCGGTTGGGAAGATAGTACGCTTGGTAATATTTTTGCTTCTTATGTGCTAAAAGGTGAATTAAAAGCCAGCACCATGAAATCTGGAATTGAGTATATGACTTTTCTTGCCGATTGGTATACCAATAATTCTAAGGATGGAATTGGTTTCTTCCAAATTGGTGGTGGTATTGCCGGCGATTTCCCAATTTGCGTGGTGCCAATGTTGTATCAGGATATGGAAAGAACCGACACTCCTTTTTGGAGCTATTTCTGCCAAATTTCAGATTCAACTACCAGTTACGGTTCTTATTCGGGCGCTGTTCCTAACGAGAAAATTACCTGGGGAAAACTGGATATAAACACTCCAAAACATATTATAGAAAGTGATGCAACCATTGTTGCGCCCTTAATCTTTGCTTATTTGTTAGATATGTAATTAACAAATTATTATTAGACTTTAAAGCTGTTCAGAAATGCATTTAATGTATTATTGAACAGCTTTTTTTGTGCCATTTTTTAGTTAAGTTGAGATGAAGATATGAGTAGTAGTTGGATAGTATATGCCATTGGTTTTTTAGCCCAGCTTTTATTTTCTGCAAGGTTAATAATGCAGTGGATAAAATCTGAAAAAAACAAAAAAATTGAAACACCAACGCTATTTTGGAAGCTTAGCCTGCAGGGCGCTGTTTTACTTTTTATCTACGGGTATCTTCGAGACGATATGGCTATTATGCTAGGACAGTTCCTGGTGTATGGCGGTTATTTTAGAAACCTTCAGTTACAGGGTAAATGGGGAGAATCTGGCATAATGTTCAAGGT
>NZ_CAXAVR010000121.1:0-7400 GCF_963972535.1 uncultured Salegentibacter sp. | reverse complement strand
TTTTCAGCAGCATCAGATCATACTTTTGTGAGAAGTATTTTAGGCGATGCCTATGTGAATATGACTTTACAGAATATTGCTGAAGGAGATCCTATGGCGGTTTATAAAAAAATGTCTGAAACCGATATGTTCCTGGGAATTACCATCAATAATATTCGGGTCTCGCTAATGGCTTTTAGTATGGGAATCCTGGCGGGAATTGGTACGGTGTTTATTTTAATGCAAAACGCCGTAATGCTCGGCTCCTTTCAATATTTCTTTTACGACCAGGGTTTACTTTGGGAATCTGCCAGAACAATTTGGATTCACGGGACTATTGAAATTTCAGTAATTATTATTGCGGGTTGCGCAGGACTGGTAGTTGGAAAAAGTATACTTTTCCCCGGAACTTACACTCGTCTTACCTCTTTTGTAAAGGGCGTTAAAAACGGATTAAAAATCGTAATTAGTACCATTCCATTTTTTATCCTGGCGGGATTTCTGGAAGGCTTCGTAACCCGATTAACCCAAATGCCCGACTGGCTGGCAATTTTAATTATTGGCAGCTCCCTGGCACTAATTCTTTTTTACTATATTTTTTACCCCATATTTCTACATAAAAAACAACAAATTCATGAAGCAGGATTACATTGATTTTAAGCAACAGCGAGAGCTGGGCGATATTATAAGCTATACGTTTAAGTTTATTCGTGAAAATTATAAAGCCTATTTTACAAGTGTTATAAAAATTGCCTGGCCGGCGTTTCTGCTTTTAATCGCTGCCGTATCTTATTATTCGTATACCACGGTTGGAAATTCTCTAATGTTCAATCAGGATGGCGGGTTTTTTATTGGTTTTGGCTTATTAATGGTTGGGCTACTATTATATTTCTCAGTAATGAACGTGGCGGCATTTCATTTTATAAAATCCTACGTTACTAATAATGGAGAAGCCAAGCACCAGGAAGTTAAACAAGGTGTGAAAAAGGATTTAGGAAAAATGTTTGGACTTGGTGCCGTTACCTGGATCTTGATTTTCGCCGGACTTATAATTTTTATCCTGCCGGGAATTTATTTAAGTGTTCCGCTTAGTATTGCTGCTGCGGTACTTGTTTTTAAAAACGAAAGTATTGGCGGTAGTATTTCTGAAGGTTTTCATCTTGTAAAAGATAATTGGTGGATGAGTTTTATAAGCCTTTTCTTAATCTGGCTTATCGTGTATATCATCAGCCTTATTTTTCAACTGCCGGTGCTCATTTATACTTTTGTAAAAATGTTCACAATTATGGAAGAAAATTCGGCTTCTTCAACAAATGTTGCCGAATTATTTGATTGGGTTTATCTCACCTTAACCATAATTGCGTCTGCCATTCAATACCTGCTTTACGCTATTACGCCAATTGGGGTGGCTTTTGTTTATTATAACCTCAATGAAATAAAATACTTTACCGGCGCCTACGAAAGCATTGAAAATCTTGGTAAAAACGATTAATGATTAAAGTCTTTCTTCTTTTCAGTTTTATTTTCTTCGGAAACTTAATTCCGCAGGAACAAGCGATGACTGATTCTACGGAAGTGGTTCAGAATTCTTCTGAAGAAACTCTGGAAAAGGTTGATTTTGATACTGAAAAAATTAAAAATTATAAAGCGGATAAAGCATTTGACTATTTAGAAAAAATTGAAGAAGATTCCTGGTGGACACGCTTAAAACGTTGGGTTAACCTTAAATGGAATGCCTTTTTACAATGGCTTTTTGGCGATTACCAAACCAACGCTTTTTGGAGTGCAGTTCTTTCAGCTTTACCTTATATATTCCTAATCTTGGTCCTTGGTTTAATTACCTGGCTTTTTATTCGCTTAAATCCCGGGAATGCCGTGATGGCGGAACCTATTACCGGAAGGGTAAATCTTAAAAAAGAAGAAGATATCGTGAAATCGGCTGATATTTCTTCATTAATTAATGAAGCAATTCGGGACGAAAATTATCGGTTAGCGGTTAGATATTTATATTTGAAGAGCCTGCGTTTATTGGATCAAAAAGATCATATTCAGTATAGATTTCAAAAAACAAATGAGGATTATATCAACGAAATAAAGGAGACTGAAATAAAAAACCAGTTCACTAAAATCACGCGTCTTTACGATTTTATCTGGTATGGAGATTTTAATCTTTCTAAATCGCGTTTTCAGAAAGTAAACCGGGAATTTAGCCAAATGGAAAATAACCTGAAAAGCGGAAATAATGGGTAAGACTTCAAAACTCTTCTTTGCCGCATTCCTGCTTTTGGTAATTTTCCTCACTTACCTGGAGGCTACAGAACCTGAACCGGTAAACTGGACGTCCAGTTATATGAGTGACGATAAAATACCGCTGGGTAGTTTTGTTTTTTATGATAGTTGGAAAAATACTGAAAACTGGAAGTTTGAAGAAGTTGGTGTCCCACCATTCGAAAAACTATCTGATAGCCTGGAAAACGGCACCTATTTTTTCCTCAATAATGCCGTGTATTTTGACCACGATGAGTTAAATAAATTGCTTGATTGGGTTGCTAATGGAAATCATCTTTTTATATCTGCCAGGGGAATTAGTCCCGAGTTGTTAGATACACTTCGTTTAGAAAATAAGATTTTTATTCCTAAAAACGATCTAAGTTCAAAACCACAATTGAATTTTGAAAATTCAGCTTTAAAAAGAGAAACCGATTTTAAGTTTAAAAATGAATTTTCGTCACTTTACTTTCATCAAAAAGACAGTGCGCAAATCGAGGTTCTGGGAAAAATAAATATCCAGGGAGATGAAAAGAACAGTCAACCTAATTTTATAAGGTCAGGTTTTGGAAAAGGTAAAATTTACCTGCATAATACCCCTGAAGCTTTTGGGAATTACTTTTTACTAAGCAATGAGAATTACGAATATGCCGAAAATATCCTGGCTTATATGGATAAGGAAAATCAGGTATTTTTGGATAATTATTATAAAGCCGGAAAAACATATTATTCTTCCCCGCTTTATATTTTACTAAGTGATACCCGCCTTAAATGGGCCTATTATTTTCTGCTGGCCGGCTGCGTTTTGTTCATTATTTTTGAAGGAAAACGAAAACAGCGGTCTATTCCGGTGGTAGATCCTTTAAAAAATCAGAGTTACGAATATGCCAAAACTGTTGGAAATCTTTACTTAGAAGAAAAAGAATACCAAGAATTGATCTCTAAGAAAGTGAATTTATTTCTTGAATATATTCGTTTTCACTATAAGATTTCAACGAAAACCATAGACGAAGAATTCTATACTTTACTGGCGGCAAAATCTGGAAACAGCGAAGCTTCAGGAAAAAAACTTTTTGAGAAAATCGAAAAGCTCTCAAATAATAAAAGTGCCGGTAAAAGTGAGTTTTATGAACTTTCTGAGGCAATAAATAATTTTAAATCACATTCCAATGGAAAACGAAATAAATAAGGAAAACGAATCTTTAGATTTTGACAGTCGCATCCCGCTGGACGATCTTAAACAAGCGGTTTCAAGTTTAAAAAACCAACTGGCCAAAGTAATTGTAGGTCAAAACGATTTTGTAGAACTCTTAATCGCAGGCCTGCTTTCTAACGGTCACGTTTTAATTGAAGGTGTGCCCGGCGTGGCCAAAACCTTAACCGCAAAATTATTTGCTAAAAGCCTGGAGACAAACTTTAGCCGAATTCAATTTACGCCAGATTTGATGCCGAGTGATGTTTTAGGAACTTCGGTCTTAAATGCGCAAAAAGGTGAATTTGAATTTAAACCCGGACCTATTTTTTCTAATATCGTTTTAATAGATGAAATTAACCGCGCTCCTGCTAAAACCCAGGCAGCTTTGTTTGAGGTGATGGAAGAGCGCCAAATTACCATAGATGGGGTGCAGCACGATTTGGAAGCACCATTTATGGTCCTGGCTACACAAAATCCTATAGAACAGGAAGGAACTTACGCTCTACCAGAAGCCCAATTAGACCGTTTTTTATTTAAAATTGAAGTGGACTACCCGAGTCTTGAAGACGAAATAAATATTCTAAAAACCCACCACGACCGCAAGGGTTCACTACCTATTTCACAGATTGAAGCTGTTTTGAATCCTAAGAATCTAAACGAGTTAAAAGGCCAGATTCAGGAGATTATCGTGGAAGAAAAACTGATGCATTATATTGCCAGTATTGTGGGAAAAACGCGTAATCACTCTCACATTTATCTTGGGGCTTCTCCCCGAGCATCTATCGCGGTGATGAATGCTTCTAAAGCATTTGCAGCAATAAACGGAAGAGATTTTGTAATTCCAGAGGATATTAAAAAAGCACTAAATCCTGTTTTAGCGCATAGATTAATTATTAGTCCCGATCGTGAAATGGAAGGGATTACCACCAAAGAAGTAATAGAAATGATCTCGCAATCTGTAGAAATTCCACGCTAGTGCTCAAATTCTTTAAATCTTTATATTTAAATCAGCGATTTTTCTATGCGATCTTTGCTATCGCATTGCTCTTTCTATTTTCTTATTTCTTTAATTTTTTATACGGATTCACCTGGGTTTTAAGCCTTATCCTGCTATTGTTTTTTCTAGCCGATTTAGTTAGCCTGTATAAATCTAACCGAATAAATGCAGAAAGAATTCTTCCGCAGAAATTTTCAAATTCAGATGAAAATGAAGTGGAAATAATCCTGGAAAATAACTATGGCTTTTCTATTTATACTGAAATTATTGATGAAATCCCTATACAGTTTCAAAAGCGGGATTTTTTAAAACAATTAAAGATTGGCGCCGGTAATTCTGAAAAATTCAGCTATTATTTACGGCCAGTTGCTCGTGGGGAATATTACTTTGGAAAACTAAACATTTACGTTTTTACCAAAATTGGTTTGGTGAAAAGACGCTCGGTTTTTGGAAACAAGCAAATGCTGAAAGTATATCCATCTTTTATCCAGATGAAAAAACTGGATTTTTTAGCTATAGATAATCGTTTATCACAACCAGGATTAAAAAAAATTAGAAGGATTGGCCACACGATGGAGTTTGAACAAATTAAGGAATATGTGCCGGGAGACGATGTGCGAACCATAAACTGGAAAGCCACCGCCAAACAGGGCGACCTTATGGTAAATCAGTTTCAGGATGAAAAAGCGCAGCCAATTTATACAATTATAGATACCGGCCGGGTAATGAAAATGCCTTTTAATGGTTTGAGTTTGCTGGATTATGCAATTAATAGCAGCCTGGCTTTTTCTAATATAGCGCTGAAGAAAAAGGATAAAGTAGGGCTAATTTCTTTTTCATCAAAAATTGGAAATATCTTAAAAGCCAATGCAAAATTAAGCCAGTTGCAACAAATAATGGAGCGTTTATATAATATCAATACTCAATTTCCCGATTCAGATTTTAATATGCTTTACAGTAATTTGCGACAAAGAGTTACACAACGCAGTTTGCTGATGTTATACACCAATTTTGAACATATTTCGGCTTTAAAAAGACAGCTTCCCTATTTAAAGGCCATTAATAAGAAACACGTTTTAGTGGTTATATTTTTTGAAAATACCGAGTTGGATAAAGTGATAAGTAGCAATCCTGAGAATACTTCCGATATGGCTCACCAGGTAATCGCCGAAAGTTTTGCCCACGATAAAAAACTAATGGCCGCCGAATTAAGGCAACAAGGAATTAATACTTTACTCACCAAACCCGAAGATTTAAGTATAAATGCCATCAATAAATACCTTGAAATTAAAGCGAGGGGAATACTTTAATCCCGCTATTACGAGCAACGCAGCGGCGTTGTAATCTTTTACCTGGAAGTTAGCATAATTGAAGAGTTGGCTCCAGTCTTACACCAATCCCAATTTTCTTTCAGTCTTTCCTCTTTACTCTTTTTGCTCTTTTCTTCTGAAGAATCTACAATTCAGCACTCAAAAATTACAACTCGGTATTATTTATTAAATCTAAAGGATAAATCAAATTAGTTTTGAGGCTATAAACCAATAAAAATTAACTAATTATGAAAACAATTGCCATTTTATTTAGTCTTTTTCTTTGCAATCTTGCTTTAGCCTAAACAGAAAATTCGGGTAACATTCGTGTGAATGTAGATAACCTTGCTTCGGAAGAAGGAAAAGTTTATTTCGCCCTTTTTAATAAAGTTAATTTCCTCAAACAAGCACCAGTAAAGAGAGAAGTAAGTGAAATTAAAGATGGTGTTGCAGCGGTCACTTTTAGTGAAATACCCCCTGGAACCTATGCTGTAACTGCCTACCATGATAAAAATAGGAACCAGAGAATGGATTTTGAATCAAATGGTATGCCTACTGAAGATTATGGAGTCTCAAACAATCAAATGAATTTATACGGGCCACCAACCTGGGAAGATGCTAAATTCAATTTTAATGGCGAGAAGAAGGAATTAAACCTCAGGTTTTAGTTTCAGAAGTCTAATATTCATCTCTGCGTATAGATAAAATCATATTTATTTTAATTCAGAATAGAAAAAACCAATACATTTGTAGTAATAATAAAGCTTCAAATTATGACGATTACACAACTGCATTATGTATTGGCGGTTGCCGAACATAGGAATTTCACCAAGGCGGCTCAAAAGGTGTTTGTAACCCAGCCTACCTTAAGTATGCAAATTCAAAAGCTGGAAGAAGAACTGGATGTACAGATTTTTGATAGAACCAAAAAACCTATTCAGCTTACTGAAACCGGGGAAAAAATTGTGCAACAGGCGCGAAATATTGTGAATGAAAGTGACCGGATTAAAGATATAGTAGATCAACAAAAAGGCTTTGTAGGCGGTATTTTTAAACTAGGTGTAATTCCCACGGTTATGCCTACTCTATTGCCTATGTTCATCAATAATTTTATTAAGAAATATCCTAAAGTAAAGCTTAAGATTGAAGAACTAAATACCGATGCAATTATTGAACGTTTAAGAGAAGGACATTTAGATGCTGCAATTGCCGCAACCCCACTTGAACTGCAGGGAATTAAAGAAAATGTACTTTATTATGAACCTTTTGTAGGTTATATACCAAACAGTCACAGGCTTCATAAAAAGGAAAAGATTGAAATCAACGATCTGGATATAGACGATATGTTGCTACTTGAAGATGGGCATTGTTTTAAAGACGGTATTCTTAACCTGTGTAAATCTTCCAGAAATTATGATGATGACCATTTTCAGTTGGAAAGCGGAAGTTTTGAAACTTTAATAAAACTGGCTAACGAAGGTTTAGGGATGACCCTGCTCCCCTATTTGCATACCCTTGATATTAAAGATTCTGAAAAGAAAAATTTAAGGATGTTTGCAGAGCCGGTACCCGCACGAGAAGTAAGCCTTATCTACAACCGCAGTGAATTAAAAATGCAGATTATTGAAGCTATACAAAGTACCATTGCAGG
>NZ_CAXAVR010000120.1:0-7486 GCF_963972535.1 uncultured Salegentibacter sp. | reverse complement strand
TTATTTTTATATCTTTAACCCTTTAACTAATTAAATTAAGACAAACAGTAATGAAAAGATTATTTTCTATTTTGGTAATCGCCGCGGTGATGGTACTTGGAGCCGGAAACCTTAATGCGGCCAATAATGTTAACACATTACCTGGTACAATTGTAAACTTTGTACAAGATGAAGAGGCTGCAGCTGCCGCAGATGAGGCAGAGGAAGAAACTCTTGGTTTTCATCAGGAACTTAAAAAACGATTTATAGAAGGTGGTCCTGCATTTATGGGGATTGTTCTTTTATGTTTAATTCTTGGTTTGGCTGTTGCCATAGAGAGAATTATCTTTTTAAACCTTTCTACAACTAACACCAAAAAATTGGCTAGAGATGTAGAAGACGCTTTAAATAGTGGTGGTGTAGAGTCTGCTAAGGAAGTTTGTAGAAATACAAAAGGACCTGTTGCTTCTATCTACTACCAGGGTCTTGACCGTGCAGACGAAAGTATTGACGCGGCAGAAAAAGCTGTTGTAGCTTACGGTGGAGTACAAATGGGACAGTTAGAGAAAAACGTTTCCTGGTTGTCTTTATTTATCGCTATTGCTCCTATGCTTGGTTTCATGGGTACTGTAATTGGTATGATTACCGCCTTCGATAGAATTGAAGCTGCTGGTGATATGCAACCGTCTCTTGTTGCCGGAGGTATTAAAGTGGCACTTCTTACAACCGTATTTGGTTTGATCGTGGCTATTATTCTTCAAATATTTTATAACTATATTATCGCTAAAATAGATAGTATTGTAAACGATATGGAAGATGCATCTATCACTCTTATCGATATGTTGGTAGCTTACAAAAACAAAAAAAGAATCTAAGACCAGATTAAATTATGACTTTACATAAAATATTAAAATATGTATCTATCGTATTAGGCGTTGTAGGTCTTATCCTTTTGGGAAGGATCCTTGCCGAAGACGGTGATGCTATAGAGGCCTCGGCCGATTTACAGAATAGTCTGCTTACACCAATAATGTATTTGTCTTATTTCGTGTTACTGGTTGTTCTTGTATTGGTTGCAATCTTTGTGATAAAAGGTCTGTTTAAAGGAAATATTAAAAACACACTTATCGCTGTTGGTGCATTTATTGCAGTTATTGTAATTGCATACCTTGTAACCGATGGAACTCAAATGACCCTTAAAGATGGAGATATACTCTCTGCTAACGCGGCTCATTGGATAAGTGCAGGTTTAGTAACATTCTATATCCTTGCTGGAATTGCAATTTTAGCAATGGTTATTTCAGGAGTTAAAAAATTAACTAAATAAGAATATGGCAAGAAGAGAAGCACCAGAGGTTAATGCCGGTTCTATGGCCGATATTGCTTTCTTGCTACTAATCTTCTTTCTGGTAACAACAACCATTGAGACAGATAGCGGGATTAGCAGGAAGTTGCCTGAATGGCAGCCTGAAGAACAGGATCCGCCGGTAATTAAAGAACGAAACATCTTCCAGGTACTGGTTAATGCAAATAACCAATTACTGGTAGAAGATGAGGAGATGGAGATTGAGGAATTAAGACAGGCAGCTGTAGAATTTCTTGACAATGGAGGAGGAACAGGCGAAGAGGCTTGTGACTTCTGCCAGGGAGCCGGAGACCCAGCTTCTTCTGTTAACCCAACGAAAGCTATTATTTCTTTGGTAAATAACAGGGGAACCGAGTATGGAACTTATATCGCGGTACAAAACGAACTTGTAGCGGCTTATAACCAACTTAGAGATAGGGAAGCCGAACGTTTATTTGGTACTAGCTTTACAGCAATGGAAGCCAGGTATAACGACTCACGTACAAGCGAAGGTGATAAAGAAACTTTGAAGGAGAGAATTGAACTTATTAAAGATATGATCCCTCAAAAGCTTTCTGAAGCCGAGCCTACGAGTTAATAACCTTAATATAAAACTTAAATTTAAGACTTAATTATGTCTAAATTCAAAAAGAAAAAGAGCGAAGGGCAACCAGCCATTAGTACAGCATCCTTACCAGATATTGTATTTATGTTACTGTTCTTCTTTATGGTTGTTACCGTGATGCGTCAGAATACGTTAATGGTTGAAAATAAACTTCCATTCGCTGATCAGGTTGAAAAACTGGATAAGAAGGATCTTGTAATGTACATTTACGCCGGTAAACCCAGCCCACGCTATCAGGAAAGATTTGGTAGTGAGGCAAGGATTCAGTTAAATGATAAGTTTGCCAGTGTTGGCGAAGTACAACAATTCATTTTTGCTGAAAGGGAAACTAAGCGTGAAGAGTTAGTACCATATCTTACAACTGCCCTTAAGGTAGATGAAGAAACAAATATGGGATTGGTTTCAGATATCAAACAAGAATTGAGAAAAGCTGAAGCTCTTAAAATTAACTATACCACTAAAGAAGGTGACGCACTGCAAAATATGCAATAATTACCAATAGGTATTTTTTCAAAACTGTATAAACATCCTGTCAAAATATAATATTTGGCAGGATGTTTTTTTATCTTTAAACTCAATATAGCCGTGGTTTAAAATGAATAGAATATACTACCTTGTTTTCTTCTTTATATTTTTTTCTACGCCGTTATTGGCCCAAACCGAAGAAGAAATTAGATTAAAAAGCATCCCAGACTCCGTTCCGGTGGTAATAGATAGTTTGTACCGGGAAGATCAGTTTTACGTAGGGCTAACCTTTAATTTAATAAGCAACAAACCTGAAGCTATATCCCAATCTGGATTTTCCGGAGGGATTCACACCGGATTCACAAGAGATTTCCCCATAAATAAACGTCGAAATATCGCTATTGCAGCCGGTTTAGGCTGGTCTTTGAATAGCTATAGTCACAATTTGTTTATAGGGGAAGATGATAACGGAGAAACCATCTTTAGAAGCTTAACACGAGACATTGATTATAGTACAAATCGCTTTACTGCACAATTAATTGAAGCTCCCCTGGAGTTTCGCTGGCGTACTTCCACTCCAGAAACTTATAAATTTTGGAGAATTTATACCGGATTAAAATTCGGTTATATCTATCATTTTAGGAGTAATTTTGTACAACCAGATAATCAGGTGGTTCAAACTGATGTGCCAGAGTTAGATCGTTTCCGGCTGGGGGCAACCTTTACTTTTGGCTATAATACTTTCAATTTTCATGTTTATTACAGCCTAAATTCCCTTTTTCCTGAAGCTCGTTTAAATGAAGAGACTATAGATATTTCGGTCTTTAGGGTTGGACTTATGTTCTATATTCTATAACCAGAAATATAAAACCAAAGACTGCGGAATTACCCCACAAAATAAACCAAGTAAAAGTTCATTATAGGTGTGTGCTTTGTAATAAAGCCTTGAGGAAGCAGTAATACCCAGCGCGAGAATTAAAAAACTAATGGTGTAGGTTAAGTTTAATTGAAAGTTGAGGCTTACACCTATTAAGAATATTATAAGCCCGCTAAGCGCCATTATATGTAAACTTGCTTTTAACCGGAATAATACTAGAGTAAAGGCCAGTAAAGTGGAAAAAAGAATACCTACAAAAAAATAATATAATGCGGCATAATTATAAGCATTCAAAATCTGGTTGAGCACCATGGTGATTAAAATGGCAAAGAAAAGCAAAGGCCATCTACGCTCGCGTACATCTTCTAAAAAGATTGATTGAGCCTTTCCCAGGTTTTTAAGCAAAAAGTAGAATACCACGGGAATAAATACGGTTAAAATTGCAATGGCGAGAAGTTTTGCCTGCATTACACCCGGCGGAAAAAATCGCGGTGTAAATAAAAAATAAAGTAAACTCCCTGCCAGCGGTATCCAAAGCGGATGAAATATAAAGGAGGCGCTTTTTAAAAGGAATTTCATTAAATCTCTTTTCGCAATCTTGCAACCGAAATATCTAATTGCTCCCTGTATTTCGCTACGGTTCGCCTGGCAATTGGATAACCTTTATCTTTTAAAACCTTAGCGAGCTTCTCATCGGTAAGCGGTTTGCGCTTATCTTCCTCTTCAATAGACATCTCCAGGATCTTTTTAATCTCCCGGGTAGAAACATCTTCTCCCTGGTCGTTTTTCATAGATTCAGAGAAGAATTCTTTTATAAGTTTTGTTCCGTAAGGAGTATCTACATATTTACTATTGGCCACACGCGAAACGGTAGAAACATCCATTTCAATCTCATCGGCAATATCTTTTAAAATCATTGGGCGTAAATTTCGCTCGTCGCCGGTAAGAAAATATTCTTTTTGATAGTTCATAATAGAACTCATCGTTACCATTAAGGTTTGCTGTCTTTGTTTTATAGCTTCAATAAACCACTTTGCAGCATCCAGTTTCTGTTTTATAAACATCACCGCATCTTTCTGCGCTTTTGTTTTTTCTTTAGATTCCTTGTAACCCTTCAGCATATCGCTATAATCACGAGAGACGTGCATTTGTGGTGCATTTCTTCCGTTTAAACTAAGTTCTAAATCGCCATCTACAATTTTAATGGTAAAATCTGGAATTACGTGTTCTACCATTCGTGTATTCCCTGAATAAGAACCGCCGGGTTTTGGATTTAAATGTTCAATAACATCTATGGCTTCCCTTAATTCATCTTCAGAAATATCGTGTCTTGAAAGAATTTTGGTGTAATGTTTTTTACTGAATTGATCAAAAGATCTTTCCAGTATGTCTTCAGCCATTTCTACGCCTTTTGTCGGCTCTTTGCGTCTTAATTGAATAAGTAGACATTCCTGAAGCGATCTGGCGCCTACGCCGGCTGGATCAAGTTCCTGCACCTTTTTCAGTACTTTCTCTACCGCAGTTTCATCTGTATAAATATTCTGGGTAAAAGCCAGGTCGTCTACCACGTCCTGTAGTTCTCTTCTCAAATAACCACTTTCATCTACACTACCTACTAAAAAAGCGGCAATTTGTTCTTCGGTTTCATCAAACCTAAGCGTACTTAATTGTGTGGTAAGATATTGTGTAAACGAAGTTCCCGAAGCGTAAGGCACGCTTTTCTCATCATCGTCTGCGCTGTAATTATTTGCCTGTAACCTGTAATTTGGGACTTCATCGTCGCTTAAATACTCATCAACATCAATTTCAGCTTCAATAGATTCGGTTCCTTCATCTTCTCGCTCTCTATCACTGTAATCGTCTTCATATTCCTCATATTCATCCTTGGTTTCCACCTTACCATCTTCCAAAGCCGGATTTTCTTCCAGCTCCTGTTTTATACGCTGCTCAAAAGCCTGCGTAGGAAGTTGTATAAGCTTCATCAGCTGGATTTGCTGGGGGGAAAGCTTTTGGGATAATTTGAGATTTAATTGCTGTTTAAGCATATATTTATTTTCCTTTACTCACTTGCCGGTGAGATTTATTCTATTTTTAACGCAAGGTCAAAACAATTGTTGTTTACTACAAAAATAAGCAAAACAATGCGACACAGCCTTTGGCATAGTAAATGATTGTGGTAAAATTTTGTTAAGTATTCTTAGAGAAACTCTTAATTTCCCTGAATTTCTTCGGAAGCGGAAGTTCTAAATTCAAATTATTTTTATTCACAGGATGTATAAATTCAAGCCCGGTGGCTGCTAGAAATAAGCCACCTTTTTTTATGATTTTTGAAGGTTTACCATAAAGTTTATCGCCCACAATTGGATTTCTATGTTTTGCAAGATGAATTCTAATTTGGTGGGTTCTACCGGTTTTAGGAAAAGCTTTAACCAGGCTGAAATTTTCGTTTTTAAGCTGAAAATGTTTTAGTACCTCAATGTGGGTTTCAGCATCTTTTTCTTCAATTTTATCCTTTAAAATAACTGAAGCAGAAAGACTTCCAAAAACAAGCGCGTGATAACTTTTCTGAATCTTTTTTTCTTCAAATAACCTGTTTAAATCTACCTGCACCGCTTTGCTTTTCGCAATGAGCAATAAACCCGAAGTTGGGTTGTCTAAACGGTGAACGGGTAGGGGAGCGGGTAGTGCATCTTTGGCTTTAGATTCCTTTAAATTAAAAGGAAGGGCGTTTTCAATGGTTTTAAAATAATTTCCACTAGTGGGAATTCCGGCTGGTTTATGAATTATTGCAAGGAATTCATCTTCATAAATTATTTCCAATTTTAAAGTGAACACTTTCTTTTCCTCAATTTTAGGCTCAAGAAGCTCTATTTTTTGACCCTCATGAATCCAGTCTGAAGTTTTTGCAGTTTGGCCATTTAAAAGAATAAGTTCTTTCTTTAAAGCTTTTTTAAGCGAACTTTTGGTGGGAAGTGAAGTAAAAATAGAAACCGCGTATTCCTGCAGCCTGATTTTCTCAGCAATGGCGGGAACAATATGCGTTTCTTTGATTTTCAATGGGAGAGTCTATTGGGAGAAATCTTAACAAGTTTTTAAGATAGTCATCCTGAATTTATTTCAGGATCTAACGTGTACAAAATTAAAATCATCTTAGAAGCTGAAACAAGTTCAGCTTGACGGTGACGATTTGATTAAAAAAACCTCACAGTTATTTAAAAACTGTGAGGTTTGAATATATCTAATTCTTAGAATTCGGCATTTCCGGGGAATCTAGGGAAAGGAATTACATCCCTAATATTTCCCATTCCGGTTACAAATTGTACCAGTCTTTCAAACCCGAGACCGAAGCCACTGTGAACACAGGTTCCGAACTTTCGCGTGTCTAAGTACCACCAAAGTTCTTTTTCATCTATATTTAACTCTTTCATTTTATTTTGAAGTACATCTAAACGCTCTTCTCTTTGCGAACCACCAACAATTTCTCCAATCCCGGGGAAAAGGATATCCATTGCTCTTACGGTTTTTCCATCTTCATTAAGACGCATGTAGAAGGCCTTGATATTTGCAGGGTAATCAAATAAAATTACCGGGCATTTAAAATGTTTTTCAACTAAAAAACGTTCGTGTTCACTTTGCAGATCGGCGCCCCATTCTTCAATTATATAGTTGAATTTTTTCTTTTTATTGGGCTTTGAATTTTTAAGGATTTCGATAGCTTCAGTATAACTAACTCTCTTAAAGTTGTTATCTATTACAAAATGAAGTTTCTCCAATAATCCCAATCCGCTGCGGTCTGCTTTAGGTTTGGCTTCTTCTTCAGCTTTAAAACGTTTGTCTAAAAATTCAAGGTCGTCCTGGCAGTAATCTAAAATATATTTTAGTACATATTTTATAAAGTCTTCAGCTAGATCCATATTGCCGTCCAGATCACAAAAAGCAACTTCAGGCTCTATCATCCAGAATTCAGCTAAATGGCGGGAAGTATTAGAATTTTCAGCTCTAAATGTTGGGCCAAAAGTATAGATCTGCCCAAGTCCCATCGCGTAGGCTTCACCTTCCAGTTGTCCTGAAACCGTTAAATTAGTTTCTTTTCCGAAGAAATCTTCACGAAAATCTATACTGCCACCTTCATTCTTTGGTGGGTTTTCCATATCTAAAGCGCTAACTCTAAACATTTCACCAGCACCTTCGGCAT
>NZ_CAXAVR010000119.1:0-7512 GCF_963972535.1 uncultured Salegentibacter sp. | reverse complement strand
AATTTATTTCCTGAAACCTCAGGATGTAATAAATCTTCACGTTTTAAATAGAGCGAAATTTCATTAGGAAACTCAGCAACAAACTGATTTTCAGAAGATATTCCAGTAAAAATGTTTGAAGATTTCGGCATAAGCAAATATCCGAATTCTAAGACGAGCTACCTAAACAAACTTTAAAAATGCCCAGAATTTACGCTCCTCCAAATAATTCTCTTTCATTTCCTGGCTGTAAGCTTCGCGCTCAAAACTTATATTTTTATAGGCAAGAAAACGATCTTTATAATAAATTAAACGCAGCAAATATTCGGTTAAATACCATATGTAAAAAGGAAGAATAAGTAATTCCAGTTGCTGTCTTAGATGAATTTTTTCGTGGTTAATAAAATTGAAATCATCTTTTAGTTCGCTATTTTTAAGAATCACAAAAGGCCATAAACTCACGCCCTTAAATGATTTTCCCAGGAGATATTTGTTAACGATTAGAATCACGTGTGGAAGTTAAGAAATTGTATTTTTGCCATATGAGTTTTTTCAAAAAAAGAATTCCGTTAGAAGAAGGGGATTATTACACCACCCCTGAAGGTTATCGTTGTTTTACCGAGCAATATCACTTAAAGCGTGGTTATTGCTGCGAAGGTGGTTGCCGGCATTGCCCCTACGGTTTTGATAAAAAAACCGGCAAACAATCATAGCTCATTAATTTTTGTTAAACGGTATTTGATTGCAGAATCTCCCATAACCTTAGATTCATCCTTAAAAACCTGTAAAAGGTAATTTTGGCTTACTTTAAAATAGAGTTTTTGGCGTTCTCCTAAACTAATGGTATTCCCTTGCTTATCCCATTCAAACTTTCCTGTTTCCTGTAGGTTGTTATCCCCTGCCCTGCCTTTAAATTCCTGAGAAAGTGTATAATCACGATTTTTCTCTATCTCAATAGATGTTTCAATTCCCTCACAATCTTCACAAGGCAAAAACCCTTCATAAATACCGGTCCAATCCAAGGAATCCCGGGCACTAAAAACATCATTTGAAGGTGTTATTTCGCTTTTCTTTGAAATTTCAGTAGTTTCTAATTCCAATTCTTTGTTTTCATCTTTACAGGAAACAAGACAAACAAAAGCAAGAAGAATTATAATAGATTTCATAATTTATTTCTTTAAAAGAGCGCTAAATTTATAGAAAATGAAATTTAAAACTCTTTATTTTAACATTTCTTCCTAATATTGAAATCTATTGCAAACAGAAAATCAAATGGACTTTAAAGCGAAAATACTACAGGGAATTCCCAGGGAACTTCCGCCCAAAAAAGAATACGATACTTCGGTAAATCACGCTCCTAAACGAAAGGCTATTTTAAATGCCGAAGAAAAACAATTAGCACTTCAAAATGCTCTGCGTTATTTTAAAGAAAAACATCACCGGGAATTGTTACCTGAATTTAAGGAGGAATTAGAGAAATACGGGAGAATTTATATGTACCGCCTAAAGCCGGACTATGATATGTATGCCCGAAATATTGAAGAATACCCGGGAAATAGCACACAGGCAAAAGGAATCATGCTAATGATTCAAAACAACCTGGATCCTAAAGTAGCGCAACATCCCGATGAATTGATCACCTACGGTGGCAACGGGGCGGTTTTTCAAAACTGGGCCCAATACCTGCTCACTTTGCAATATTTAGCCGAAATGGAAAATGATCAGACTTTAGTGATGTATTCTGGCCATCCTATGGGCTTATTCCCCTCCCATGAAAATGCTCCAAGAGTGGTGGTTACCAACGGAATGATGATCCCAAATTATTCGAAACCCGATGACTGGGAGAAATTTAACGCGCTTGGTGTAACTCAATACGGGCAAATGACGGCTGGAAGTTATATGTACATTGGTCCGCAAGGAATTGTTCACGGCACCACGATCACAGTTTTAAACGCAGGAAGAAAAATATCAAGATCGGGAGAAGGCCTGGAAGGTAAATTATTCGTGACTTCCGGTCTTGGCGGAATGAGCGGCGCGCAACCCAAAGCCGGAAATATTGCAGGTTGTATTACCGTGTGTGCCGAGGTGAATCCAAAAGCTACAGAAACCCGCCATAGCCAGGGCTGGGTAGACGAAGTGATTTCTGATCTAGAAAAACTAGCTAAAAGAGTGCAGGAAGCAAAAGCCAACAAAGAAGTAGTTTCTATCGCTTTCCAGGGAAATATCGTAGATGTTTGGGAATATTTTGAAAAAGAGAATATTTATATCGATTTGGGAAGTGACCAGACTTCATTGCACAATCCCTGGGCCGGCGGTTATTACCCGGTAGGTTTAAGTTTAGAAGAAGCCAATACCATGATGGCCGAAGAACCTGAAAAATTTAAAGAAAAAGTACAGGAAAGTTTAAAAAGACAAACCGCAGCGATTAATAAACATACCGCTAAGGGCACCTATTTCTTTGATTACGGAAACGCTTTCTTATTAGAGGCTTCAAGGGCCGGAGCCGATATTCTTGCTGAAAATGGTAAAGATTTTAAATACCCAAGTTACGTTCAGGATATTATGGGACCAATGTGTTTTGATTATGGTTTTGGGCCTTTTAGATGGGTTTGCGCTTCCGGAAAAGAAGACGATCTCGACAAAACCGATAAGATCGCGACTCAGGTTTTAGAAGAGCTTAAAAAGAATTCCCCGGAGGAAATTCAGCAACAAATGGCTGATAATATTCAGTGGATAAAAGGAGCAAGGGAAAATAAACTGGTGGTAGGATCTAAAGCCAGGATTCTCTATGCCGATGCCGAAGGCCGCATGAAAATTGCCAAAGCCTTCAATGATGCTATTGGAAATGGAGAAATAGGAACGGTTATTTTAGGCCGTGACCACCACGATGTTTCCGGTACAGACTCCCCTTACCGGGAAACTTCAAATATTTACGATGGATCCCAGTTTACAGCCGATATGGCGATACAAAATGTAATTGGAGATAGCTTTAGAGGCGCCACCTGGGTGAGCATTCACAACGGCGGCGGCGTTGGCTGGGGCGAGGTGATTAATGGTGGATTTGGTATGATTCTTGAAGGAAATAAAGCATCGGAGGAGCGACTAAAGTCTATGCTTTTCTGGGATGTTAATAATGGAATTGCCCGCCGAAGCTGGGCCCGAAATAAAGAAGCGCTCTTCGCTGCAAAAAGGGCTATGCAAATGGAACCAAAACTAAAAGTAACTATCCCAAACCTGGTAGATCCGGCTCTTTTTGACACTAACACCTAAAATAATATTTATGAAAGTCTTAAAAATTACACCGGTTCTTTTACTGCTAACTATCCTGGTAACGTCCTGTAGTAGCGTAAGAGTTGCTTCAGATTATGACAGGGAAGTAAACTTTAACCAATATGAAAGTTACGCTTTTTTTAAACCCGGAATAGATAAAGCTGAAATCTCAGATCTAGATAAAAAACGAATCCTTAGAGCTATAGAAGCAGAAATGCAACGTAAAGGCTTTACCAAATCTGATGATCCAGATCTTTTGGTAAGCATTTTTACAAAAACCAATGAAAATATTAATATCTACCAGAACAATATGATGGGCTGGGGATATGGCTGGGGATGGCATCCGTGGTATTGGGGCTCAGGTTTTAATACCGTAAACCGCACCAGCGAAGGCACTCTTTATATAGATCTAATAGATGCTGAAGGAAAAGAACTGGTTTGGCAGGGAATGGGAACTGCCGCTTTAGCCAGTGATGTAAATAAAAAGCAAAAAAGGATAAACGAAATTGTTTCTGAAATACTAGAAAAGTATCCTCCAGAAATTAAGAATTAACCCCACAAATTTTTCAGCTAAAATGCTCCTCTTGTAGGAGCATTTTTATTTTTACACGGCTTTAGTTATCATTTTATGAATTTCAGGTTAATTTCTTATCTTTATATTGAATTTTAGTTAATCACAATTATGCTCGATAAAGTTGAATCTAATGCGATTTTAGACCGCTTGCCGGCCCATCTTCAGCAATATATAAAACCACAGAATTACGAGGATTATTCCCCGGTAAACCACGCGGTTTGGCGATATGTAATGCGTAAAAATGTAGATTATCTAAGCAAAGTTGCTCACGAATCTTACCTTGATGGTTTAAAGCAAACCGGCATTTCTATAGATCATATTCCCAATATGTATGGGATGAACCGAATTTTAAAAGAAATTGGCTGGGCTGCTGTAGCTGTAGACGGATTTATTCCGCCGGCTGCTTTTATGGAATTCCAGGCTTTTAATGTTTTGGTAATCGCCAGCGATATTCGCCAGCTCGAGCATATAGAATATACTCCTGCACCCGATATTATTCACGAAGGTGCCGGCCACGCCCCTATTATCGCTAATCCAGAATACGCAGAATATCTTAGACGCTTTGGCGAAATAGGCTGTAAAGCGATTTCTAGCGCTAAAGATTATGAAATTTACGAAGCCATAAGGCATCTTTCTATTATTAAAGAAGCTGAAGATACACCTCAGCAAGAAATTGAAGAAGCTGAAAAGAAAGTAGATTACCTGCAAAATAATATGGGGAAGCCCAGTGAGATGGCGCAGATAAGAAATTTACACTGGTGGACCGTAGAGTATGGATTGATAGGAAGTTTGGAAGATCCTAAAATATACGGCGCCGGTTTACTCTCTTCTATTGGAGAAAGCGCCTGGTGTATGACAGATAAAGTGAAGAAGATTCCATATTCTATTGAAGCTTGCAAACAGGAATTTGATATTACCAAACCCCAGCCTCAGCTTTATGTAACGCCAGATTTTGCGCATTTAAGCTCAGTTTTAGAGGAATTTGCTAATAAAATGGCTTTAAGAAAAGGCGGTCTGGAAGGAATTCAAAAATTGATTGATTCTAAAAATCTTGGAACTATAGAGTTAAGCACCGGTTTACAGATCTCAGGAGATTTTTCAAAAGTTATTGAACACGATGGCAAACCAATTTATATTCAAACTTCAGGGAAAACTGCCCTTTCCCATCGGGAAAAGGAGCTGGTTGGTCACGGTGTAAAAAATCACCCTGAGGGATTTGGTTCACCAATTGGCTCTTTAAAAGGAATCAATTTAGCGATTGAAGATATGAGTCCGCGTGATCTTAGGGCTTACGATATCTATGAAGGTGAAAAGATTGAATTTGAATTTGAAGGTGGTATAAAAGTTAAAGGAGAAATAATTACCGGAACCAGGAATCTGCAGGGGAAAATAATAATTATTAGCCTAAAAGATTGTACCGTTACTTATGGCGAGGAAATTCTGTTTAAACCTGAATGGGGCAAATATGATATGGCGATTGGGAAAGAAGTTATTTCAGCATTTGCCGGCCCGGCAGATAATCTTTCTTTCGATCTAATTACCCACAAAACCTCAACTTCTACAATAAAAAGCAAAAGTACACCAGAACGCGAAGAACTTAATTCCCTTTATGCTTCGGTTAGAAATATTAGAGAAGGAAAAAATGCGAAATTCTCTTTAGATGCAGCTTTGGATCTGGTAAAAAAACACCACCCAAAAGACTGGTTGCTTTCCGTAGAAATATATGAGCTAACAGTGGGGAAAGATGAAAAACTCGCTAAAGAAGCTCTAAGTAATTTAGAGGATGTAAAATCTCGAAGACCAGATATCTCCCATTTAATTGATGGAGGAATAAGCCTAATAAACGGCCAATTGGTAATTTAATATAACATTCAAGTTTTAAATTTCGAAAAAGCAGTCTATAGTTTTATTTTTTCCAATTCTTCTGAATCATTAAAATTCTGATCGTTGTATTGAAGCGTCCAGCCCATAGAATTGGTTAAAATATAGATTTTTTGCAATTCACTAATTAGCCTGTTTTCAGCATTAGATTTAAGCGAAGAAGCTTCTACCTTTTCTCTAATAGATTTTTCTATTCGGCCCTTAATTTTATTGTGATCATCAGCATCAAACTGGTTTAAATAATCCTGGGTAACATCGTAATATTTTATCTCCGGATTTATTGTAATTTCTTCTTTTGGAATGGAAGTGATGCGCACAATTTTATTTTCTTCATCAATTTCGGTTTCTAATTTACTTAGATCGTAAGCCACGGTTGCCGTAGCATTTACAATGATAAGCGCTTTTTTTCTTGCCGAAAATATATCGAGATAAAACTTCTTTGAGTTTTTATAAGAATAAACCTGTGAGAAAGTACCTTCGGTCACCACCAATTTTCCCACATTTTTAATTTGCTGCTGAAGCAAGGCTGTACTTTCTTCTAATTGATCTTTTTCATTATTTCTGTTTTCACAATAGCGAATACCAAAAACCACAAGCAAGACCAAAATGGCACCTATAAGGAAATTTCTCATTTATCAATTTTTTCTAAAGGTACAAAGAATGTGAATTTTGGAGATTTTGAAGAAAACATTACTTTTTTAAAACACTTATGGACGGCCCCACCCGTCCATAAGTTTTTAACTTTCTAAAATCTACCCCAACAAATTTTAGAAAACGAATTAAGATACAGTCATAAAAAACGACTTCTCAGCCATTCGTTATCAATAACTTATATCTAAAATTCTAAGATAAAAATACAAAAAAAATTAATATATAAACAATTCCGAAATTAATTTAATGTTTTTTTGACGATAACTTAATTTAGAACTGAAGATGCGGATACCGCTTTTGGAGTGTTGAAACTTTAGAATTCAAATTTTTTAGAAATTTACGATGCGCTTCAGAATTGGGATTAAATGGACGATGTGCTAATCCTTTTTGAATATTTTCTACTTCATTTAAAACCGAAAGGGAGTCTTCTGAAAACCAGGTTTCTGTAAATCTTTTCCAAATATAATCTATGGCAGTTTGTGAAGGGTGCAACATATCTTCAGTATAGAACCGATAATCCCGAAGTTCATCCATCATTAATTCGTAAGATGGAAAATAATGAGTTTTCTTGCTTTCTTCGCAAACCTTATGAACAGCGGTAATTAAATGCGCTTTGCTACGCTGATTTTCAACAAATCCGTCCTTAATATGCCGAACCGGAGAAACGGTGAAAATAACTTCAGCATCAGAGTTTATTTGGTGTACGTCTTCCAGAATCTCATTTAAAGCTCGCTCAATTTCTTCTATAGATTGTAATTCTTTCCTAAAAGATTTCTGCGGAACTTTATGACAGTTGGCTACGCTCTGTTCACTTTCTAAATGAAAATAGCTCCATGCAGTACCCAAAGTAATCACTACATGTGAGCTTAGTTGAAGAAACTCACGGGCATTTTTTAATGTGGAATTCAGGTCTTTTAGTAAAACCTCAGCAGCAGGATTACTTAATGAAGAATGCGCATCAAAACAATGCCAGCGCTCCTGGTGCTGAAAAATATCCTTCTCAGTATACATCGCGTCTTCCTTAAGTTTTCGAAAAAACTTTGCAATGGCTAAAGGATGAAAAAGAATTCCGAATGGATTCTGTAAATTTTGCAGCTTATAGAAATCCAGTTTTTTACCGATATTCTCTACAAAACAGGAACCAATAAGAAAGATTT
>NZ_CAXAVR010000118.1:0-7566 GCF_963972535.1 uncultured Salegentibacter sp. | reverse complement strand
ACCCTTGAAGAATCGGGTAGATTTTCGAATGGTACTAACATAAATTACTGAAATTATATTTTTACAAAACTAATTGATTTAAACATTGTCTCAAGGTTACTTTTACCTTTTAACGTTTGGATTTCATCAAAAATTATACTTATAAAGTCAAAAAGCTCGAGAAAAAATCTCAAGCTTTTTTAAATTGAATTATTTAATTGTATACTAAAATTTTTTAGAGATCGTGGGCATTGGCAATAAGTTCTGCCACATCCATTACTTCTACACTATCTTCTTTGTTTTTTCCTTTTACACCATCTGTCATCATCGTATTGCAAAATGGACAACCCGCAGCAATAACTTCAGGTTTAACTTCCATAGCCTGTTCGGTACGTTCAATATTCACGTCTTTATTTCCTGGCTCGGGTTCTTTAAACATTTGGCCACCACCTGCACCGCAACAAAGTCCGTTAGACTTGCATTTACGCATTTCTACGAGTTCTACTTCAAGTTTTCTAAGTAAGTCTCGAGGCGCTTCATATTCACCGTTAGCACGGCCTAAATAACAGGGATCGTGAAAAGTAATCCGTTTTCCTTTAAATTTTCCTCCTTCAACCTTTAACTTTCCTTCAGTAAGAAGGGATTTTAAAAATTGTGTATGGTGCATTACTTCGTAATTTCCACCCAGGGCAGGATATTCGTTTTTTATGGTATTAAAACAGTGCGGACAGGCAGTAACCACTTTTTCTATTTCATAGCCATTAAGAACTTCAATATTTGTAGCAGCCTGCATTTGAAAAAGAAACTCGTTCCCGGCGCGTTTCGCAGGATCTCCCGTACAGCTTTCTTCGGTTCCTAAAACAGCAAAATCCACACCCGCTTCGTGTAATAACTTCACGAAAGCCTTGGTGATTTTCTTTGCTCTATCATCAAAACTACCGGCGCAACCTACCCAAAATAAAACTTCGGGTTTTTTGCCTTCTGCCATATACTCGGCCATTGTTGGTACTTTTAACGCTTCTGCCATATCTACTTTCTTTTAATTTTATTCCGAAGACTTCTAATAAGTCTGGTATTCAATATATTTTTGAGCTATTAAGAAAATTAATTTTCTTTAGCCCAGTTTAATCTATCTTGTTGGTTGTAAGGCCATGGTGCACCATTGTTTTCTATATTAGTCATTGCAATGGCAAGCTCGTTTGGCGCTGCACTTTCTTCCATCACTAAATAACGACGCATATCCAGAATAATAGAAAGCGGATCTATACCAACCGGGCAAGCTTCTACACAAGCATTACAAGTGGTACAGGCCCAAAGTTCTTCTCGTAAGATAAAATCGTCTAATAATTGCTTACCGTTATCTTCGTATTTTCCTTTTGTATTGATAATCTCCCCTACTTCTTCCAGCCTGTCTCGCGTATCCATCATAATTTTCCTGGGAGAAAGTTTTTTACCGGTTTGGTTTGCGGGGCATTCTGCCGTACATCTTCCACATTCGGTACAGGTATAGGAATTTAATAATTGTACCTGGTTAAGATCAAAAACATCTGATGCTCCAAACTTGTCGGGCTCGGCACCTTCCTCTTCTTCTGCCGGGGCAGCAAATGGGTCGGCATCGGGATCCATCATTAATTTAACTTCATCGGTAACCGATTGCAGGTTATTCATTTCTCCCTGTGGTCGAAGTTTAGATAAGTAAACATTCGGGAAAGCCAGTAGAATATGTAAATGTTTAGAGTAATACAGGTAATTTAAGAAGAAAAGAATACCTAAAATATGTAACCACCAGGCCGCTCTCTCTATTACAATAAGCGTTGCATTGCTCATTCCTTCAAAAATAGGAAGTAAGAATTGGCTTACAGGAAAACTTCCGGTTATGCCTGCTTCACTTGCATAATGAGGAGCTCCATTAAGCTGAAGTTGATAATCTGTAGCATTCATTACCAGGAAAAGTACCATAAGCACCATTTCAAAATAAAGAATATAATTGGCGTCATTTTTAGGCCAGCCTTTTAATTCACGACTTAAAAACCGATAAATATTTAAGATATTTCTTCTAATCCAAAATACAATAACTCCAATTAAAACTAATAGCGCTAAAACTTCAAAAGAAGCGATAAGAACATTATAGAAGCCGCCCATAAAAGATAGTACACGGTGAGTCCCGAATAAACCATCTATTATAATTTCAAGAACTTCAATATTTATTATAATAAAGCCTACATAAACAATTACGTGAAGAAAGCCTGAAACTGGTTTTTTTACCATTTTGCTTTGCCCAAGCGCAATCCTGGCCATTTTAGCGAAACGCTCTCCTTTATTATCGCTACGATCTACTTCTTTTCCTAATTTTATATTTCTTAATAACCTGCGGATGTTTCGAATAAAAAAACCTATACCTACCACTAGGGCAATTAGAAATAAGACCTGGGAAATAATTTGCATAGTTGGTTATTTAATAGAATCCTTTTCTTTGGGTTCCTGATATGGTTTCGGGTTTTTTCCGAAGACAGAGAAATGTACGTATCGTTTAGGATTCAGTTTTACGTCTTGTAGTAATTGTTCCAACTGTTTGGTAGCATTATCCAGGTTGTTATAAACGGCATCATCATTAATTAACTTCCCGGCGGTACCTTCTTTATTATTTAATTTATCTGAAACGCTTTCAAAATCGGCTACCACTTTTTCAAGATCAGCGGTGATTTTACCAATATCCATCTTGGTTAAAGTATCTGAAAATGAATTGAAATTGGTAGTCATTTCATCAAGATTAGTAAAAGTATTATCTATTTTTCCTGAATTTCTACCTACAATTCCTTCTAGTGCGTTAGCGGTTACTTTAAACGAAGCAACAGTTGCATTAAGATCTTTAAAAGTGTTTTGTATATTATACCTGGTACTATCGTTTAAAATTTTATTAATTGCTGTAACTAAAGAATCTGCACTAACTATAGTATTTTCAACTTTATCCTGAAGCGGGGTCAACCTATCGTTTACCAACTCCATAATACCTTCTTCAATATCACTGTTTAAGGTATCTCCAGATTTTGCCATTTGATTAATTTCGTAATCTGGAAGAATAGCAAGAGATTTTCCGCCAATTATATTCCCACCATAAATTTGCGCAGTACTATTTTTTGAGAATTCGAAATCATTTTCTACGGTAAAGCTAACTACCAGGGTTCCCTGGGCATCAAGAAAATTAATTTGGGTTACCTGCCCTACTTTAAGGCCGTTTATGGTTACTGCCGAGGAAGGTGATAGCCCTTCTACATCGTTATAAACTGCATGAAAAGTTCTGCTGGAATCCAACAGGTTTTTACCTTTTAAGAAACTATAACCAAATATTAATAAGAGGATAGCAATTATTGCTAGGAATGCAGTTTTTACTTCACGTGTAAATTTCAAAAGCTATTTTTTTAGGAATATGGACAAATTTAGAAATAAAAATAGAAAAGAACCGTTAATTCACCTTAGATTTTAACGCCTCATTAACTGTAATCTTGCTGCCTTCCTTAAATGCAACAATATAACTTGAAGGATATCCATTTTGTTTTGCCTCGTTATGAAGCTTATTTATTTTTATGTAATCTGAAGTAGCTCCATAATAGTATTTATACATTCCCTCTTCCCTTGCACGCTCTACATTTTGCAATCCTTTAAAATTATATGCTTTGGTTTCTAAACGTTTAGAACCGGCGGCTAGCTGAATTTTAAAGGTAATTCCCTCGTAAATCTGACTTTGAGGTGGTGTGTTTGAAGAGGAAGTACTCCCAATACTCTCAAGGTTAGACAGGTTTATAGTGTTGGCATATTTATTTATTGCTTCTACAATAGCCGCAGCCATTTTGTTTTGGCCGCCCGCACTGTTTAAATATGGGCCTTCGTGGTTATTGGTTAAAAATCCTGTTTCAATAAGTACACTTGGCATTACCGCCATTTTTAATACCACGAAACCGGCTTGTTTAACTCCACGATTTTTTCTTTTTAATTCGTTGGTGAAATTTTTCTGAACAAAATCGGCTAAAAGAATACTTTGGTTTAAATATTCTTCTTGCATTAGCGCCATTCCTATATAAGATTCAGGGGAATTGGGATTGAAACCACCGTAAGTTACTTCGTAATCTTCCTCTAAAAATATTACCGAGTTTTCTTTCTTGGCTACTTCAAAATTTTCTTCGGTTTTATGAAGTCCCAAAACAAAGGTTTCGGTACCGTAAGCCTGGGAATTATGAGAATTACAATGTACCGAAACAAAAAGATCGGCATCGGCCTCATTGGCAATTTGTGCTCGTTTATCTAAAGGAATAAATATATCAGAATCGCGGGTATAGATCACTTCTATTCCTTCCTGTTTTTCTAATGCCTTTCCAATTTTTAGAATAATATTAAGCGCAATATCTTTCTCTTTAAAACCATTTCCCATATTTCCGGGATCTTTCCCCCCGTGCCCGGCATCTAAAACCACCACAAATCTATCTCTCGGTTTATCATTATTTGCAAATAAGCTTTGCAAGCTTGCAAGAAAAATGAAGAAAAATACGAAAAGTTTAAGTAGGTTCGTTCTCATAAAAAGGTAACGCTAAGTTTAGGCTAATTATTTTAATTACTTTTTTCAGGAAATCTCAAATCTAAGCTGAAAAAATATATGTAATTTTGATTTTGCAAAAAGCAAGCCATTCTTTACAAAAATAGCACTTAGAGCATTGCAAACAAACATACCTAATATACTTTTTCGCTGTATTTTTATACTGCTTCCTATCCTTTGTATAAACGCACAGGAAATAGGGAATAATCAGGAAATAGATATTGAAGCCCGGGAACGAGATTCGCTGGTTACTGTGGGCGATTCCTTACCACTTGCCGAAACCATAAGGCTAACCGATAGTATTGTTGGAGATTCGTTGCAAACTCCGCAACGGGGCAACCAATTAATTACTGATGCAGTAAAGTACCAGGCTAAAGATTATATGCGTATTAGCCAGAAGGAGAATCGCATGTATCTCTATAATGAAGCGCAAATTATTTATGGAGATATGCAGATTAATGCCGGGCTTATTATAATGGACAATGAAAAAAATGAAGTCTATGCCTATGGAATTCCCGATTCTACCGGTGCGTATTCTCAAAAACCGGTTTTTGTACAGGGAAATCAAACCGTAGAGCCAGATTCTATTCGGTTTAATTTTGATACTGAAAGAGCACTGGTTTATAATTCCAGGACACAACAAGCCAATTTTAATGTAAGAGGTGAAGTTACCAAACGTGAAAACGATTCGGTGTATTTTATGCAAAATGTGCGCTTTACCACCGATGACGATTTAGATAACCCCGATTATTATTTCTATGCGAGAAAAATAAAATTTGTTCCAGATAAAAAGATCGTGGCAGGTTTTGTTAATATGTACCTGGCAGATGTACCTACACCGTTGGGGCTTCCCTTTGGATATTTTCCTTTAACCGAAGAAGAAACTTCAGGATTCATTATCCCCAGTTTTGGGGATAGTCGTCGTGGTTATTTTCTGCAAAATGGAGGTTATTATTTTGCGATTAGCGATTATGTAGATTTACTAACTTTAGGCGATTATTATACCAATGGAAGTTATGCCGTGCGCCTGGAAAGTAATTATGCAAAGCGTTATAATTACCGCGGAAACGTAAGAATACGGTACGAAAACCTATTTCAAAGTGAACGAGGATTCCCAGATTTTGCTGAACAATCTGTCTATAATATTCAGTGGTCACACAACCAGGATGCCAAGGCAAATCCTAATTCCAGGTTTAGTGCTTCGGTAAACTTAGGAAGTAGCACTTATTACCAGAATTCTGTAAATCAAATGAATACAGGTAACTTCTTAACAAACACTTTAAGTTCTTCGGTTTCGTATAGTAAAACCTTTCCCGGTGAACCGCAGATTAATTTAAGCCTTGCAGCACGGCATCAACAAAATACAAGGACGCAAACTATTAATATGAGTTTGCCAACTTTACAGGCGAGTATGACGCGTATTTATCCTTTTGCTCCAAAAACCGGCGCAAAAAAAGGATTGATAGAAAATATAAATTTTCAGTATAACGTAAGGGCCGAGAATCAAATTAGAACAACAGATTCTTTGTTTTTTAAACCAGAAATGTTCCAGGACGCCAATTATGGCGCGCAGCATTCTATTCCGGTTACCACAAACTTTAAGCTTTTCAATTATCTAAGTGTTAGTGCTAATGCTAATTACGAAGAAAGTTGGGTTTTCAAAACCTTCGAACAATCTTACGATGAGTTTAATAACGAGGTGGTAATTGATACTATAAACGGGTTTGATTCTTACAGAACCTATAATTTTGGAGCCAGTATTGGTACCACCTTATATGGATTGAAGAATTTTGGAAAGGACAAAAAAATCCAGGCTATTAGGCATGTGATGCGACCCTCGATTAGTTATAATGTAAACCCCGCTTTTGACCAGTATTACGATACTTATGAGCGTATTGATCCCGCAAACCCTATCGAGACTAATATGGTAGATTATTCCCGGTTTAATGGGACATTATATGGGGCGCCGGGAAACAGGTTTTCAAGTTCCCTGGGGCTTAGTTTAAGCAATACTCTGGAAGCCAAAGTACGTTCTAAAGACAGTACCGCTACCGAACCGGAGAAAATCACACTACTTAATAACTTTAGTATGAGTACGGCATATAACCTTGCCGGGGAAGACGGCCAACCAAAGCTGTCTCCCATTGCTCTTAGAGGTAGTATTCCCATAGTTCGCGATAAATTGGATATTAACGTTGCCGGTAATATGGATATTTATGCTTTAGATAATAATAACCGAAGAACCGATAAACTAAATATAAATAACGGTGGTAGTTTATTTAGGTTTACCAACGCCAATGTAAGCTTTGGTTATGCTTTCTCCAGTAAAGATTTTGAAGACGAGGGTGAAGACGAAAGTGAAGATGAAATAGATAACGATACTTATCGCGGTGGCGGAAGACGTGATGACCTTTTTGGAAAAGGATCTGATTTAGAAGGAAAGTTCTATGATGAAGAAGAAGATCCATTTGCAGATGAAGATCGTGAAGAAAGAAACGATAATTGGTATAATTATAAAATCCCATGGGATTTACGGCTTTCTTATACCATGACCTACAATAATACCGCTCGTCAAAATGAAATTACCTCCCACTCTATAATGTTTTCGGGAGATGTGGAACTTTCGCCAAAATGGGTAGTTGGAGCTTCCTCTGGTTACGATTTAAAAGAGTTAGGCTTTACTTATACCCAATTAAGATTTCAGCGTGATTTAAATACCTGGCGATTAAGTTTTAACTGGGTGCCTTTTAGTGAGCGTAGATCCTGGTATTTCTTTATCGGGATAAAATCGTCTATCTTAAGTGATATTAAATATGATAAACGAAACGAACCAGACCGAAGATTATAAAATTTAAAAGTTTAAAAATGATGAAAAAAATAATTAAAACCGACAAAGCTCCGGCTCCAATTGGGCCCTATAACCAGGCAGTTTTAACCGGCAATATGCTTTATATCTCTGGTCAAATAGCGCTTAATCCAGAAACTAACGAACTGGAAAC
>NZ_CAXAVR010000117.1:0-7630 GCF_963972535.1 uncultured Salegentibacter sp. | reverse complement strand
ATTTTCGTTTTCCTCAATATTTACTGCTGAAACTTCAAAAAGAGTGTTTTGATTTTCCGGAAGAATATTTCTATCTCTTAAACCGCGATTATACCTTCGGTAGTCGCCTCTCACCAATTCCATAGTTCCAAAGCGCAATAAAGTTTCTTCTTCAAAGCCACTAAGAAACATTCTCATAAAACGAATAGATCTATAATCGGCTATACCTCCTTTAGCATCTGTAGGCTCGTAAATTGGAATTTTAAACTGAAGCCAGCGCACAGGGAGTTCATTTCCATTTCTAAGCGTGGTGGTAAGTTCTTTCTCGTCAGTTA
This sequence comes from uncultured Salegentibacter sp., assembly GCF_963972535.1. Classification (NCBI taxonomy): domain Bacteria; kingdom Pseudomonadati; phylum Bacteroidota; class Flavobacteriia; order Flavobacteriales; family Flavobacteriaceae; genus Salegentibacter; species uncultured Salegentibacter sp. The sequence goes on along the minus strand of NZ_CAXAVR010000117.1, from coordinate 7,316 downwards.
TATATTGATTATTTTCTACGCCCATCCCCGGGAAGAAAGGTATTTTATATTCAAAATAACTATCTATAGTGTTCATTGTGTTATCCCGGTTCACATCTTCAGTAGTTGGCAATGTGGTATTTCCCCTATTGGTATCGCCAACTTCTGGCGGCGAGTTGCCATCTGGCCCGTTATAATTCCGGTAGCGATTAACTATATCGCCGTCGGTATTTAGAAAATACTCGTAATTATCTGCTGCAGGATCGGGTAAATTGCTGAATTCAGGAAATTTTAGTGATTCTTGCACATCTGAAAGACCATCATAACCCACATCCTGATTGGTTCGCTCTTCCCCTTCAGAATCAAAAGCATAAATTAAAGATTGGTCTGCAGGGACTTTGGCAACCTGTGTTTCTATGGTATTTTCTGCGCCACCACTAGCGGGCAAACCGTTTTCATATTGTTTACGGCCATCTTTCAGAACATCTTCAGAAATATTCCCTAAATTAAAATTGATAGTTCCCGCTGAATTTCCCCGATTTTCAGAATAAATATAAGGGTCCATTACCCAAAATTCTATAAACTCTACATTGCTTTGTTCAAAATTGGTAGTATTTATTCCGCGCATTATTCCTCCAAAACTTTCCGAAGGATTGGGCAGGGATCCATTTGTGGTTGCAGGGTTAAAATTATATGGCCCGCGTTCTTCAGGAAAATAAGCTACATCCATAGTGTACACCACCTGTGGCTGCCCTTGCACTACATCGGTATTGGGAAATATTTCACTTAAGGCAACCCTTCTTGTTGCGTAGGTAGAAATATCGTTATCTGTAATCCCATTGGGGCGGTTACTGCTATAAAAAATAGGATCTATAGTATACCAGGCCAATTTCGCCCTTTTATCACCCACCTTAACATCGCCATTGGCGCGTTCCCCACCATACCCAAGCGGAACACTACTTAATTCCCAACTTAAAGGAGCACTAATATCTATTGTAGTTTGCGCTGCTTCAAAATCGTCTATATAGGTGGTTGCTTTTCCCTGAAAATCGTTAATTGCCGGTGCCCCAGGTTGTAAATAGGCAAATTCTCCAGTTACCGAAAAGTTAGAAGGTACATCGGTATCTATGTTGGGCAACTTATTTACCAGCCTTGTAAACAAAGGAACCTCGGTAGAATAATTCACATTAAAACCGAAAATTGAATTATTTATGGGCTCGTAACTATAATTTGCTTTTTGGGTTAGCGGGCGTTCCTTGAGGTTTAGGAAAGTAGCACCAACCAGGAAATTTTCATTAAACTGATGTTCTACATTTATCCCTGTAAAACGTTTGGTTTGCTGTCCAAACAAGGCATTATTTTCGGTATTTACCTGGATTGGAATATCTGAAGCTAACAAAGCTTCGTCTATAATTTGAACTCTTCCCAATTCATAATTCACTACATAATCTACACCTTCCTGCAACAGCCTACCCCCGGCAGTTACGGTAACAGATCCTGGCGGAAGGTTAAAGCCAATAGGAATTCCTTCAACTTCGCCCGATTTATATCTCCCTTTTAACTGAAATTTATTCTTATCGGCATCCTCCTGTTCTGCCTGTGTTTTCGTGGTTCGATATAAAGACCTAAAAACATATTTTTGTTGATTGGCATTCCAGGTTTCAGGGTTATTATAATCTTCGGTTCCCGTATTGGGGGAGTTATCAAGTTTTTCAAATAAATGCCGCCCAAAGGGTTCTACCGAAGTAAAAATTATATTTCCATTTTGTGGATCTATTGTTAGACCAGGCACATAATCAAAGAAACCATCTCCACCATTTATAGGGTCGTTATTGTTATTTAATTTATCGAGGTTAAAAACCCTAAGCAATGGGGTTTCCCTAACATCTTCAGGCAATGGCACCGAGCCATCCCCAGCAGGTTTTATATAATTTAGTGGCTGCGGATCTGTATATAAAATATTCATTCTAAAATCTTCCCGCTCTAATTGATAAGCGCCAAGACTATAAATATTTTTCATCATTAAATCCCAAACAGGCTCATCTACATTTGTAATGGTGCTTTTTAGCATTTTAACCACCAGGTTCTGGTTTATTCTCTGGTTGGTTACGGGCTCATTGGGATCTTGTGTTGGGTTTTGAGCAGGATTATTGTCTCCTGTTGCATTCACGCCATCGTTGGCGAATTCTCCAACCTGGTAAACTTCACCGTTTACCGTATACTGAAAGGCGATGGCTAAAATTTCATCATTGCTTAATCGCTGGTTTAAGGAAATATAACCAAGTTGGGTGTTCAAACTATACTCATTGGGCTGCAATTGTCTTGCATTCTCCAACTTTACATAATCCAGCCCTTCTGAAACCTGAACTCCGCCAAAACCGTTATCTACCGTTGCCACATCTCTAATTGCGGACGTAAGAACAGATTCTGCCGAACCATTTATACCAAATGGATTAAAATCGTTATTCTCGTTATCTGGAAAACTTCCTCCTGGCTGATTAAAAAACCCTGCTGGGATGTTATCTAAACCTATATTTCCCGGTAAATTAGTTTCTCCCAAATCCTGAATAGCGACGATATTCCTCGTATCGGTTAGGTTTTGAACATTATTGGTTCTATTGGTTACCCAAACCTGCACCCTTTTAATTTGAATATTGGTATTTATAAAAGGATAATTTTTAAGCGCCTCATCATAGTTGTCTCTAAAATAATGAGAAAGGAAAAAGTGACGATCCTGGTCGTAATCCAGGGCAAACTTTTCAAATTCTTCTACCGTAGAGCCACCTTCAACATTTACCGTTCTTCGTTCTGATTTCTGTTCAGAAAAAACACCGGTAATTCGGGTTTTTCCAAATTGTAATTCGGTTTTAAATCCGAACAAACTTTGTGCGCCCTGCATTAGCGCGTTATTGAGCGGCATATTTACATTTCCTACTTCAATTTTTCTTACAATATCATCTTCGGTTGGTGTGTATTCTAACTTTAATTGATTTTGAAAATCAAATGTAGATTCGGTATCGTAATTGGCGGTAATTTGCAAACGTTCTCCAATTTGCCCAAGCAGGCTTAAACTAATTCGCTGATCGAAATCGAAAGTGAGGTTTTGCCTGTTCCTGGGAGAAAAAGCCGGGTTATCCTGTTTGGTGTAAAGCAAGCCCAAATCCATCTCTACTGTTCCCTGCGGAACAATATTAATTTCTGAACCACCAAAAATACTTTCAAAAAAACTATTATTTACGTAAAAATCTGGCAATAAGTCTCGCTGAATTTCCGCTGCTCCTTCTTTTCGCCCGGCCTGCGCATCAATTTTCTGTTTAAAATAATTGCGCATTTCTTCATCTAAGACCAGGTTTTCGTATTCTTCAGGTGTTAAAATTAAAGGAATAGAAAGATCTAAATCTCCCAACTGCTCCCGATAAATATACCGGTCTAAAATAGGATCGTATTCGTAGAAAGAAGAGATTAATTCAGAATCAGGCAGCGTTATTTCACCCAAAGTATACCCGGTTTCGGTGGTATCCTGAGGGGTTTCTTGTGCAGTGGAAATCAATGAAATTATCAATGACAACAACAAGCTGAGCTTAACCGAAGTTGACAATTTCCAGTAATTGTGCCTCAATTCTTTACAAATTTTTAAGAGCCATTTTTATAATAGATTCTACGGTAGGGCTGTTAGAATCTTTCATTATCTTATCTACTACCCTTGTAGCCTGCTTTCTTGCGAAGCCGAGAGTCTCTAATGCAGATAACGCTTCTTCTTTTATAGTATTGTCCTGAGGAACAAAAACTTCGTCTTCCCCATAGACTTTCAATATTTTATCTTTTAGATCCAAAATTACCCGCTGTGCGGTTTTAGCACCAATTCCTTTTACACTTTGTATGGTGGGAACATCGCCATTTGCAATAGCATCTTTAACCTGGTTGGGTTCTAAAGAAGATAACATTGTCCTGGCCGTACTGGTACCCACACCCGAAACCGAAATTAGCAGCCTAAAAATATCCCTTTCAGACTTTTGATAAAAACCATAAAGCGTATGGGAATCTTCCTTAACATGTAAATGGGTGTAAATACTTATATTTTCTGAATCTGGTATGAGAGAAAAAGTATGAAGAGAAATATTGACCATGTACCCCACGCCGTTGCAAGCGATTACTATGTAGGTAGGATTCTTCTCTATTAATTGCCCCTTAAGATGATGAATCATAAAATTTTAAACTTAACGAGCCAAATGTAGTAAATAAAAATTAAGCCCGAAATCTTTGCTTCGGGCTTAACTACTGTATATGCAACTTATTTTACTCGATAAGCGAATTTAAAAATCCTTCGGACTTACCTCAAAATTGAAATAATTCTACTTATGTACGAATTTGTAAGCTTACTTCTTTTGTTTCTTTTCTTTTTCCTGTGCATCAACTACAGTTACCGCAGTCATATTCACAATTTCTTCTACACTTGCGCCGAGCTGAAGAATATGCACCGGCCTACGCATTCCCATCATAATCGGCCCAATAGAGTCTACTTTGTTCAGCTCCTTTATGAGTTTGTAAGTACTGTTGGCTGAATCAAGATTAGGATAAATTAAAGTATTTACTTTTTTCCCTGCCAGTTTTGAAAATGGGAACTTATTTTGAAGCATTTCACGGTTAAGCGCGAAATCGGCCTGTAACTCTCCATCTACATTTAGTTCAGGATGATTACGGTGTAAATAAGAAACAGCTTCTTTCACTTTTGTAGCACGCGGATCTTTAGATGAACCAAAATTGGCATAAGACATCATAGCAACTACCGGCTCCAAACCAAACAGCTGCACAGTTCTCGCCGTCATTTGGGCAATTTTAGCAAGATCTTTTGCCGGCGGATCTATATTAATAGAAGTATCACTTATAAAAAGAGGACCTCTAGACGTATTCATAAGGTTGGTGGCAGCTACACGTGTTACTCCCGGAGCCATTCCAATAAGTTCCAGCATAGGTTTTACTACTGCAGGATAGGCCCTGGAATATCCTGAAAGCAAGCCATCGGCATCACCTTCGTTAACCATCATGGCGGCAAAATAGTTACGTTCCCGCATTAGTTTTTCGGCATCATAAAGCGTTACACCGCTACGGTTTCTCGTCTTCCAATAAACCTGCGCGTAAGCTTTTCTATGCTCTTCTTCCTCATCAGATTTTGGGTCTATAATAGCAACTTCTTCGTGGAAGTCTATTTCTGCCATTAATTCTTCAATAAGCTTTCTGCGGCCCAGTAAAATTGGAATAGCGATTCCTTCATCGTGCACAATTTGTGCAGCTTTAAGCACATCAAGATGATCGGCTTCAGCAAAAACAATTCGTTTAGGATTCATTTTTGCACGGTTTAGCAATAACCTTGTGATCTTGTTATCACTTCCCATTCTTTCAAGCAGTTCTTCTTCATACCTATCCCAATCCTGAATAGGTTGTCTCGCCACACCACTTTCCATTGCAGCCCTGGCCACTGCCGGAGGTACTTTAGCAATTAAACGCGGATCAAATGGCTTTGGAATAATATAATCTGAACCAAAATTTAAACGGGTTTCTCCATAAGCGATATTCACCTGCTCGGGTACGGGTTCCTTAGCCATTTCGGCTAAAGCTTTTACCGCGGCCATTTTCATTTCTTCGTTAATCTTTGTGGCCCTAACATCTAAAGCTCCCCTGAAAATAAACGGAAATCCAAGTACATTGTTCACCTGGTTGGGGTGGTCACTTCTTCCCGTAGCCATAATAATATCCTTACGGGTATCCATTGCCAGTTGATAATCAATCTCGGGATTTGGATTGGCCATGGCAAAAACGATAGGGCGTTTCGCCATACTTTTTAGCATCTCTGGAGAAACAATATCGGCGATAGAAAGTCCAACAAATACATCGGCATCTTTCATGGCTTCTTCCAGGGTATCTATTTTCCTGGATGTAGCAAACTCTATTTTTTCTTCAGAAAGATTTGGACGATCTTTTCTAATTACGCCCTTACTATCTGTCATTATAATATTTTCAGCTTTTGCTCCAAAAGCTTTATAAAGTTTAGTACATGAAACCGCTGCCGCACCGGCACCGCTTATCACAATCTTCACTTTTTCCATCTTTTTCTTAGCAAGCTCCAGTGCATTTAGCAAAGCCGCAGCCGAAATGATGGCCGTCCCGTGCTGATCGTCATGCATTACGGGAATATCCAGCTCAGCTTTTAATCGCTTTTCTATCTCAAAAGCTTCGGGAGCTTTAATATCTTCAAGGTTAATTCCGCCGAAAGTAGGAGCGATATTTTTAACCGTTTCAATGAATTTATCTACATCTTTAGTATCTACTTCAATATCAAAAACATCAATATCGGCAAAAATCTTAAAGAGCAAACCTTTACCCTCCATAACCGGCTTAGAGGCTTCAGGACCAATATCTCCAAGACCTAAAACAGCGGTTCCGTTAGAGATAACGGCAACGAGGTTTCCTTTTGTAGTATATTTATAAGCGTTTTCTTTATCTTTTTCTATCTCCAGGCAAGGTTCTGCCACCCCAGGGGAATATGCCAGGGAAAGATCCCTTTGTGTTGCATATTTTTTTGTAGGTACTACCTCTATTTTCCCGGGCTTGGGTTTGGCGTGGTAAACCAGTGCTTCTCTTCTTTTTCTAGGATTATTGCTCATAATTTAATTTTTCTACTAACTACAAAGGTAGCAAGCTTGGTTTCAATATTGAACTCTAGCGGAAAAAAGAAAACTTAAAATTCAGAAAATTGACGGATTATTCCATCTCCCGTATTTTAATGAAAATTTAATAAAAGAGGAGCTGTTTTAGCCTGAAAAGCTTATAAATTCTAATGATTCTGACAATTTACTGAAGTTAAAACTTCAACATAATTTGCCTATAAATTTAATATTCCTCTTTAAACCTTCAAATTTGGTTCTCTTTACAGCCGATTTTCTAAAGATCTCATTAAAAGTCTCTTTGGTAAGTTCTTCCCAACCCTGTTTATCTTTTTCTAATAATTCTGGATGCGGATTAAACAATGGTTCGTTGTGAGGTTTTGAAAAACGGTTCCACGGGCAAACATCCTGGCAAATATCACAGCCAAACATCCAGTCTTCAAACTGGTTTTTATAGGAGTTAGGCAGTTCATCTTTTAGCTCTATCGTGAAATAAGAGATACATTTACTCCCATCTACCTTGTAAGGGTCTACAATAGCATCAGTTGGACAGGCGTCTAAACAAGCGGTACAGCTTCCGCAGTGATCGGTAACCGGCGTATCGTATTCCAACTCGAGATCTACAATCAATTCAGCTATAAAATAGAAAGAACCGGTTTGTTTGGAAAGTAAATT
>NZ_CAXAVR010000116.1:0-7654 GCF_963972535.1 uncultured Salegentibacter sp. | reverse complement strand
GCAATAGAATATCCGCATAATCCCAAAGATTATGATCTTACCTTTCTTAGATCTATAAAAGACCATGCCGTTAAATTTAAAGCCCGTACTTTTTACGCCGGGGTAGGTCTGGCTAATTCTTCCGATTATGAAAAACCGGTAATGCACGGCGAGGAATATGTGGTAAATTACGAAGGCTGGCAGGAAATTTAAATCTTACCGTATCAGCTAAGGTTCAACTTCTGCTTAATTAATCTCCGCTAATCTTATATATAGATGAAAAAAATCTCAGTTTTACTTCTTCTTATTTTTCTTAGTTTTTCCTGTAATAATGATGTTTCTCAGGTCTATACCGAGGCTGGAAAAGCATTAGGAACCACCTACCAGATAAAATATTTTTCTTCGGAAAACTTTAATACTGAAAAGGCTTTAGATTCTATTTTTGAAGTTATCAATACCTCAATGAGTACTTATCAGGATAATTCTGATATCTCCCGGATAAATTCCGGCGCTGAAAATGTAAAAGTAGATGTTCATTTTCAAAATGTATTTAACTATTCTAAACAGGTTTTTAATGAAAGCAAAGGCTATTTTGATCCAACTGTAGGCAGTTTGGTCAACGCCTATGGTTTTGGCCCTGATAAACCTTTAAATGAACCTGATGGTGCTGTTTTAGATTCTATAAAACAACTTGTGGGATTTGAGAAAGTCAGGTTAACCGGCAATAATACAATTCAAAAAGAAAACCCGAATATCTATCTCGACTTTAATGCTATAGCCAAAGGTTACACTATAGATGTAATCGCGGAATATTTAGATTCTAAAAATGTTGAAAACTACCTAATAGAGTTGGGCGGGGAATTAGTAGCCAAAGGCAAAAATTTAGAACGTGAATCCAGTTGGAACGTTGCAATAGATAATCCGCAGCAAACTGATGCAGAACGTACTTTACAAACTGTACTTGCGCTGAAGAATCGTGCGATGGCAACTTCGGGAAATTACCGAAAATTCAGAATAGACAGCATTACTGGAAATCGTTATGTACACACTATAAATCCATTAACCGGCAAAGCCGAAAAAAGCAATTTGCTAAGCGCATCTGTACTTGCTAAAAATTGTACTCTTGCCGATGGATACGCCACCGCTTTTATGGCTTTAGGTTATGAAAAATCCTTAGAAATGCTGGAAAAACTGGATAATGTAGATGTTTATTTTATCTATGTTGATAAGCAAGAAAGTATAAGGGTTTTTACTTCTGAAGGTTTTGAGAAGGCTTTGCGTTAGATTCTCTTGTGGTTTTATATTCGTACTCATTTAACTTATACCTGTTCGTTTAATTAATATTTCATCTTTTCAAAGTTATTTGCTGAAACCTTATGTCTATTTCATAGATTTTTTTGGTAAAAACTTATATTGGGAAGAATTAATAACTTCAATACAATGAAACACCTCTTACTCCTCATTTTTCTAATTCCTATCCTCACAAATGCTCAGGCAGAATCTATTGAGAATTCTGATATTGTGAATGTTTCCATACAAAACGGTCTGGAAGATTCAGATTTAGAAACCTTATTTGATTTTGAAAATATTAATTATTCTGAATTTTCTTTTCAGGGAGAATCAATTAAGGGGAAGTATTTTGTGATAAGAATGAAAGAATTTTCCAATGGCGATTTAATTAATACCACCACTTTATTTGATGAAAGCGGCAATGATTACTTTAAAATAGATTCTACCCAAACATCATTTAAATTTCTTAGTAAAATAGGGAGAGAAGATCTTAAAACCTGGATTAGAGGCAATAGGTTTGGGAGCAAAAAATTATATTTTCCTATTGATGAGGATAATGGAAATTATGTAGCCAAAGATTTCTTTGGAGCTAGAACGGTTCTGGAAAAAAATATAAATAATCCGTTTTACATTTTGGCAATAATTACTCCAAATAGAAACCCGGACGGATTAGCGTCCTATTGCAGAGTCGCACAATCAGAAATAGATCCTGATAATTTTGGTAAAGAATTCAATATTCCACATTATTATTTAGTTGAAATAGAATTTACCAACTAAATATTTTGACATTTAGATATAGGTGTAACAAATAATAATTTGAATTGTCTTTATTAAAACCTCTTTAATGTTATTTAAAAGATTATGCGTTCTTATTTTTATATTTTCCGGAATAAATTTCTATTCTCAAATCCCTGAGAGCTTAAAAAATACAGTATGGACCCAAGAGGGTTATGACAGAATTTTAAAAATTGAAGATTCTACTTACTCTTATTTTAATATTGATAAATACGATTGCGCAACTTTGGTAGATGGGAAATTTGCCGGAAGGTTTAGAATTGTAAATAGTACTGACGATCAATTAATTTTGAATCCGGGTGGGATTGTAGATTATAGGTTTAAAAGAACTGAAAAACTACCGGAAATATGCACGAAGAGAAGCACTAAAAAAGAGAAATCTTTCGAGGATAATTTCAAGGCATTCTGGGAAACCTTCGATAACAATTATGCGTTTTTTGAAGAAAGAGATTTAGACTGGCAAAAAGTATATAATAATTATTTACCAAAAGTTCAAAAAGTACAAACCAATCACCAATTTGCTTTACTTCTGAAAGAGATAATAGGAAAATTTAACGATGGACATATAAAACTTGAAATTCCAGATTCAATTTTGGAAAATAAGTCACAATCTAAGTCGGTTGAAAACTCATTTACCCAGGAAGACATAGTATTAGCTATAGATTCTAATTACCTGAAAGAAATAAATTCTTATAATGACGAGGTAATAAAATGGGGGACTATTCAAAAATCTAATATTGGTTACATAAGAATTGCCGATATGAATGATTTTGCGAATTACGTCCCGAAGGAATTTCAAAAGACAATTAAATTTGATAGTATTTATAATTTGAGAAAATACGCTGCAGAGCCTTTGGAGCAGTTTCAGGATGAAATTAACGGGGTTAGCCGGGTTATGAAAAAGGTTCTCAGTGATTTAGAAGATAGCGATTCAGTAATAATAGACCTTAGGTTCAATGGCGGCGGATATGAAACCGTTGCCTTAGAGTTATTAAGCTTTTTTGTTGCAGAAGAAAAAGAAATAATAAAAATAAAGGCAAAAACTGAAGATGGATTTACACCTGCTCAAATAGTTTCTTTAAAACCAAAAACAAAGAACCCTAAGAAAATCTATTTATTGATAAGTCCCGCAACTGCCAGCGCTGCCGAAATTTTTGCGCTTGGTGCCCTTAGTTATTCTAATATCGAAATTCTGGGTACTAAAAGTGCCGGAATCTTTTCAGAAATATTGTGGAAAAATCTTCCCAATGGCTGGGAATACAGTCTTTCTAATGAAGTTTATATGGATAGGGAAGGGCGTGCATACGAAAAAGAAGGAGTTCCTGTAGATTATGAATTAAATTACCCCATTAAAAGATTTAAGTTTTATAAAAGCTTCTATTCAAATAATGAATTTTCAGATTTAGCGATTGAAAAAGTTCTCAAGGGGGACTTTAGTGATTAATAAAAGTTTTTTCTTTTTTTGAAGTCCAATTTATTTTTTCATTTATAACAAACCGGAATAACTTCACCTTTTGCCAATCGGTATTTATCGATTTCTTCTACAGATAATTGGTTGGTGTAATCCACTTCCTCAACCTTAAAACCAATACTTCTTAATTTTTCAAAATAATCCCTGCCGTATATCCTTACGTGATCATACTGTCCAAAAATACGTTCCCGTTCTTTTCTATCGGTAATTGAATTATCTTCAAACGTAGTTTTCCGCTTTAAATCCTGCGGAATTTGCAATATAGCCGTACCGCCGGGTTTTAAAATGCGGTAAAGTTCCTGCATTGCTTTAGTATCATTTGGGATATGTTCTAAAACGTGGTTGCAGAGAATAAAATCAAATTCATTTTCTTTAAAAGGCAAATTACAAATATCGGCCTTAACATCGGCTAAAGGAGAGTTCAGGTCGGTAGTGGTGTAATCCAGGTTTTTTAGCTTTCTAAAGCGTTTGTAAAAAGCCTGTTCTGGGGCGAAGTGTAATACTTTAAGATTTTTACTAAAAAATTCAGTTTCATTTTTTAAAAAAAGCCAAAGTAGTCGATGGCGTTCCAGGGAAAGGGTAGAAGGGGAGAGCACATTTTCTCGCTGATTAATATATCCGTATGGTAAAAATTTAGAAAAGCTTTTCCCGTCTATCGGATCGGTATATTTGCTTCCGCGAAGCGCATATTTAAAGAAGGGTTTTACCCAGTAACTTAACCTGATAAGTAAAGGTCTTGGAACGGTGTTTAAAACTACTTTAAAAAGCTTGCTCATTAAAAATTGCTAACGCGGTTCAGACTTTTATATCGCCCCAGTTTTCGCCAGATTTAATACGATAAAGTTGCATTTCTGAAACTCCAAATTGTTTTGCTAAAACCTTTATCCTGGTTTTTCTTTTTGGGTCTAAAAGTTTCTTTTTTAATATTACCGCCTGTGCATAGGTAAGTTTTGAATAGGTAACAACACGTCTTAACTTTCGTTTCCGTTTGTTTTCTTTTACACCAGGACTGTTATGCTGGTGTTTTACCCATTCTTCCTGGGTGGTCCAGGCAAGATTCTCTAAACGATTATCGTCTTTTTTAAAATTCTTATGTATTACGAATTTATCGTCGTCTTTTTTGTCAAGAAAAAGTTCAGCAACAATGCGGTGCACGTAGTATGCTTTATGTTTTCCATTTTGAAGTCTTGGTGAAAAACTTGTGTAACCATTTGTGCGCCCACCATTTATTAATTCGCCTTCAGGATTCTGCACATAGCTAATTATCCTACCATAGTTGGAAACATCATAAACAAAACGGTCCTGCCATTCTTCTTTATGAAGTCTTTTCCAAATTTCACCTCTAAATTTCTTTACCATATACCTCGGCTTTAAACTCATCTTCTTCATCACTCTCAATTCCTAAAGCTTCATAAATATAATCGAAGGTAGATAATAATTGTGGTTTACCTTCTACAAGTGCAACATCATGTTCAAAATGAGCGCTTGGTGTATTATCTGCTGTTAAGATGGTCCAGCCATCTGGCAATTGTTTAATTCTTCTGGTTCCCAGGTTTATCATTGGCTCAATAGCTACAACCATTCCCTCTATAAATTTCTTACCGCGACCGCGTTTACCATAATTAGGCATTTCGGGATCTTCATGCATATCAGCACCTAAACCGTGACCTACCAATTCTCTTACTACGCCATAGCCCCTGTCTTCAGTATATTTTTGAATGGCATAACCAACATCACCAACACGGTTGCCAATTTTAAATTCCCTAATACCAACATACAAGGATTCTTTTGTGGCTTTTAAAAGTTCCTTTACTTCAGGTTTTACCTCACCAACTTCAAAGGTATAAGCGTGGTCACCATAAAATCCGTTTTTTAGAGCGCCACAATCTATAGAGATGATATCGCCTTCTTCTAAAGGTTTATCGTTAGGAATCCCGTGTACTACCTGAGCGTTAGGGCTCATGCAAAGTGAGTTGGGAAAATCGTACATTCCCAAAAAACCCGGTTCTGCACCGTGATCGCGAATAAACTCTTCGGCCATTTTATCTAATTCCAAAGTGGTAACTCCGGGTTTAATATGCGGCGCAAGCATTCCCAGGGTTTTAGACACGATAAGTGCGCTTTCACGCATCAATTCTATTTCTTCAGGATTTTTGGTAATTATCATATTCTGAATTTAAAATCGGCCTAAAAAACCGAATTTCTTCTTTTGCTTTTTATTTTCTCTAATTATAGCTCTGTCTTTCAATCGCTGGTAAATCTCTCCCCAACCCCACATTCCGCCTATATTGCGATCGTCTATAAAAATATCGGCCAGGATCTTACGGCTTATGTTTTCCTCAAAAACCTCCTCAGGATAACTTTTATTAATAGCGTAAAACTGAAGCCCCCTTTTTTCGCAAAATTTAACTGCTTCTTCCAGTTTATCTTCTGCCCGGTACGTCCATAAAATCAATCGGTGCCCGTCTTCCTGAAGCTTTTTAAGGGTTTCAAAAGCAAAAAGCTTTGGTTTCCCTATCTCCGGAAATTTATTTTCTACAATAGTTCCATCAAAATCTACTGCAATGGTTAAGGTATGGGGCATAACGCAAAATTAGTAAGATTTACCGAATATTAACTTCAGAAGTGCCTCTTTATTCTGAATAAGGATCTGTATATTTTTTCCCTTTCACTATTTTAGCTAAATCTTCTTCCAGGCTTTCTATAGAATACTCTACAAAACGGTTAACTTCCTTTCCATCTTTCATAAAAATTATGGTAGGAACACGATGAATTTTGTATTCTTTATCTAGATCACCGGGAGCTTTTTTAGCGAAGTTTACAGCAATATTTTTAAGATTTTTTCTATCAAAATTAACTTCATCTAAAAGCTTAAAAAACTTTGGTACCTCGTAACGGCTATCGCCACACCAGGTTCCCATAAACATTAGAATTTCATAATCGTGAATATTCTTTTTAATAGTTTTTAAAGCTTCTTTTTTAGGTGTGTAATTTTCATAACCGGGAGTAAACCACCGGGAATGCGGTGCTTTCTCTAAATCGGCCTGCGTGAATTCACCTAAAAGAATCTCTACTGAATTTTTATTTTCTATACTTACTTCTTTATCTGAAACCTCGCCTGAAATTAGGGAGAATCCCAAAAAAAGCAATAATACCTTATTTATCATTTTTCAATTAAATTAGTGGGTCTTCAGTCATCATTTCTGGCTGGTCTATTCCCATTAACTTTAGGATAGTCGGCGCGATGTTTCCAAGCTTACCACTTTTAATAGATTTCACGTCTTTGTCCAGTAAAATTAATGGCACAGGACTGGTTGTATGGGCCGTGTTTGGGCTTCCATCTTCATTAATCATAATCTCGCTATTCCCGTGATCTGCAATAATAATTACTGAATAATCATTTTCCAGCGCAGTTTCAGCTACATCTTTAGCGCAAGAATCTACGGTTTCCACAGCTTTTACAGCAGCATCAAAAACACCGGTATGGCCAACCATATCAGGGTTTGCGAAATTCAGACAAATAAAATCTGCCGATTCGTCTTTAAGTTCAGGAATAATTTTATCCCTAATTTCAAAAGCACTCATTTCGGGCTGAAGGTCGTAAGTGGCTACTTTAGGCGAACTGCACATTAAACGTTTTTCTCCTTTAAATGGCTTTTCGCGGCCACCGCTAAAGAAAAAAGTTACGTGGGGATACTTTTCGGTTTCAGCAATTCTAATTTGCTTTTTGCCCATATACTCCAAAACTTCTCCCAGGGTAGATTTAATGTTATCTTTTTTGAAAACTACGTTTATGCCTTCAAAACTATCGTCATACTTTGTTACCGTTACATAATATAGCGGTAATTTCTTCATATTATATTCAGGAAAATCGTCCTGGGTTAATGCCTGAGTAAGCTGCCTTCCCCTATCGGTTCTAAAATTGAAGAAAATTACAACTTCTTTCTCTTTTAAAGTTGCAACCGGCTCACCGGCTTCATTGGTCATTACAATGGGTTCAATAAACTCGTCACTAATATTGTTTTTATAACTTTTAGCAATGGTTTCAGCAGCATTGGTGCTTTTGGTGCCTTCGCCTTTTACAATAAGATCGTAAGCTTTTTTCACTCTTTCCCAGCG
>NZ_CAXAVR010000115.1:0-7732 GCF_963972535.1 uncultured Salegentibacter sp. | reverse complement strand
GTAATATCTCCCCTGTCTAATGCGCTTTTAATCATATTATAAGCGGCCCTATCTTTTACGCTTCCGCCGGGATTTTGACCTTCCAATTTAAAATATAGCTTAACATTAGGGTTTTTAATAAGCGTTTGCGCTTTTACGAGAGGCGTATTTCCTATTAGGTCTAATATAGAATCGTTCATTATTTACTCGTCTTTTTAATATTAATTTGAGGTGTATGGGAAACCATAGAGTTTTTAGGTACCGAAGCGGTTAACCAAACATTTCCTCCAATAATACTATTGGCACCAATTACCGTTTCCCCACCAAGAATAGTAGCGTTGGCATAAATAGTAACATTCTTTTCTATAGTGGGATGCCTTTTTATATCTTTTAGGTTACGGTCTACAAAAAGGGCGCCCAGGGTAACTCCCTGGTAAATTTTCACATTATCTTCTATTACCGCAGTTTCCCCAATCACAACACCGGTTGCGTGGTCTATAAAAAACGGCGTTCCTATTTTGGCGCCGGGATTAATATCGGTTCCTGTAAGGCCGTGGGCACATTCTGCCATTAGACGTGGCACTAGCGGAAGTCCGAATTTATAAAATTCGTGGCTAAAACGGTAAATAGCAATGGCAAAAAAACCTGGATAAGAGAGAATTACTTCTTCCAGCGAGTTTGCCGCGGGATCGTTTTCTGCAATGGCGAGGGCATCTTTATTCAGTTTTTTAAGAATTCCCGGTAATCTATCTAAATATTCCTGCCAAATATCACGGCAGGGAGTTTTGGGTTCCCAACAAACAAGGTCTGCCAGTTCTTCAAAATCTTTACCCAGTTTAATAATATTCTCTTCTACCGGTGTTTCTTCGTCAAACAGCGTGTAAAAGAGGTTATTGGTAAAAGCCTCAGTTTTTTCTTTTATACTGAATTTTAAATTCGGTAGTTTCTTTTGTGCTTTTATTTGTTCTATAACCTCATTCTGGCTCATTTAAAACTATAATTTTAGAATGATAATCTTTGATTTATTCAAATGTAAACAATAGCCAGTCAAATTACATTTAAATTGCTATAAATGCTTTCAATAAGCCTATTTAATTTTTGAAATATTAAAGATTCAGGCTAATATTCTGCTAGTTAATATTTTCATAATTAACTATTAACCAGTTTGTTATAAGTATATCTTTATTCTATTAATTAATCAATAAATATAAATAAAATGGCACAGCAAGCAAATCACAAAAAGGACGATGCAAAGAAGGAGCCTAAAAAATCACAGGCAGCACCAAAAAAACAACCAGCCAGAGAAGGAAAGCCTAAAAAATAACTTAGGTTTATTCAAAAAATTGAAATCCAGGCCACCTCAAAAGGGTGGCTTTTATATTTCAAGGAATTAAAACACATACTTTTCTCTATTGTTCGCCTGTAGTCTTAACTTTGCAACTTTTAAAAATTGAAATAGAACAGTTTGAAAGATTATTTCTACTTTTTACGAGAAAATTATAGGAAGGTCAGTTTTGGCTGGCTACTTACATTTCTATCCAGTTTTGGGCAAACTTTCCTTATTTCATTATATGTTCCAGAAATTGTAAAAGCTTTCTCCATTACCGAAGGTACTTTTGGAGCCATTTATGCCGGCTGTACGGTAGCGGCTTCCATAATAATGCTTAGCGTGGGGCATACCGTAGACCATAAACCGGTGAAAAAAGTAACTGCTTTCACCGTGTTAAGTCTTGGACTTTCCAGTATCTTGCTGGGGCTTTCTTATCATATCGCTATACTTTTCGTTGCTTTAATAGGCTTAAGACTATGTGGACAGGGATTAATGAGCCATATTAGTATGACCATAATTTCCAAATATTTTGATAAAAACCGCGGAAAAGCACTTAGTATTTCTTCCCTGGGATATTCTATGGGAGAAGCTATTTTTCCTATTATTATTACTTCAATAATTGCGTTTTTTGATTGGCGAATGGCCGCTATTATTAGTGGTATTGCCCTCCTACTCTATTTAATACGCTTAAAATTCACAAACCTAATAGCTTTTGATAAACAACTTTCTACCGAAGGAAAACCTTCTACCTGGTTGCTTTTAAAAGATTATAAAAGTGTAGTTTCCGATAAACGCTTTGGGATTATGATGCCAGCCAGTTTTATTTTAGGTTTTACCAACACTGCTATTTTCTTTTATCAATATGTATTTGTAGAAGATAAAGGCTGGTCTCCGCAACTTTATGCAACATTTTTTACGGTTTATGCTATTTCCAGATTTATATTTTCCCTGGTTGGTGGCACCTGGGTTGATACATTTACTGCGAAAAAAA
Organism: uncultured Salegentibacter sp.; assembly: GCF_963972535.1. NCBI lineage: Bacteria > Pseudomonadati > Bacteroidota > Flavobacteriia > Flavobacteriales > Flavobacteriaceae > Salegentibacter > uncultured Salegentibacter sp. The sequence continues at coordinate 5,432 of NZ_CAXAVR010000115.1, read as the reverse complement.
TGTTTAGAATATATCTCATTCCAATGACTTTAGGGCTTATTCCTTTTGCTTTAATGGATAGTATTATTGGTGCACTTTTATTCCTCATTACTGCCGGTATTACCGGCGGGATGGCTGGAACGGTAAAAACCTCTTTAATTGCTGAAATTTACGGAACCGAAAAAATGGGTGCCATTCGAAGTGTTTTTACCATGTTTATGGTTATTAGTACTGCTTTAGGCCCTTTATTAGTTGGATTTATGATTGATGGTGGACTTGATTTTAGTACAATTATCCTGGTAATATTTGCGGCAATGGTTTTAATAAGCATTAACTCACAACGAATAAAAAATATTAGTAAAAAAGCCTCACCGCTTTAAACTAAAAGAGCCTTTCAGCGTTTTAAAGCCTTCAATTTTAATATGATACCAGTAATCGTCTGACGGAAGGGAACGCCCGTCTAGAGTGCCATTCCAGCTAAAAGTTTCTCCATCATCGGCTTTTATTAACTTCCCGTAGCGATCAAAAATTCTTATTTCTGAAGAAGGAAAATATTCGAGGCCCTTAATGCTGAAATCATCATTATACCCATCTGCATTTGGGGTAATAAATTTTGGGATCACAATATGCGGAAATTCCTGGATTACGGTATTACACGACGAAAGATCGCGCATATAAATGGTATAAATTCCGCCGGGAACCAACGTAAAAATATTTGAGGATTGAAAATTTGTACCATCTATAGAATATTCAAAATCACCCTCATTCGCGGGGGTTACTACTATATTTTCTTCCTCTGAAGTTACCGATTCAATTTCGGCAATATCAACCTGGTTAATTTCAAAGTTTTTAGTGGTAGAGCAGCCTTCAGCCGTGGTAAGAACCACGCTATAACTCCCTGCAGCATTTATTTCTATTTGTTCAGAATTCTCTCCTGTAGACCATTGATAGGAAAGCCCCGGTAAACCGGCGTCCAGGATTAAATTGGCCCCATCACAAAGTTGCAGAACTTCATCTTCAACCTGTGGAGTTTCATTTATAGTAAATTCTATCGCTGTTTTAGCACTCGGGGTACATTCTAAACCTTCATTTAAAGCTTCAACATAATAAGTACCGGGTGATTCGGGTAGATAAGAGGTGGTATTTTGCACCAGTAAATTATTATTTTCATCATACCAGTTCGCCACTTCATTTTCTTCAATTGTAACACTTAAAGTTGGAATTTCTTCATCACTGCAAATACTCACATCACCATCGCTTTGTGGTGACGCAGGAGTTTTTAAAATATTTACAGTAAAAATTTCTGAAACAGAACTGCAAAGATTAGCGCTTAAATTAACGGGATCTTCGGCTACTTTCACCCTATAATACCGGGAAGTATTTAAGGCGGGAGTGTTATAGATTTCATCATTTTCACCGGGAATATTTATCCAGGTTTGATTATCGCTACTTTCCTGCCACTGGTAGGCGTGAGTATTATACACCGAATAATCTGGAGTTGCTTCCAGCCTAAGGGTTATAGGGGCTTCTTCAGCACAAATATCTATTCGGTTTTCATCATTTTCAGCAGTAACCGTAGTAAGATCACCGCAAGATCTAAAAATTATATCGTCTATAGCAAGATCATTTCCGCAGCCTCCATCACCATTATTGAACATTTTTAGAATTACAGAATCCTGACCTGCTTCGGTTTGAAAAGTAAGTGCATATTGCTCCCATTCCGGACTGCTTTGTGAGGGAATATTTCCTGTATTTCCTTCTTTTAATAAGTTAGCATCGTTCTCATCCCAAATTTCAAAACGTACATTTATAGGAATTCCACCATCTGGACATACCGTACTGGAACGATTGTAAATATTAATTAAATAGGCAGAAAACTCATAGGTAGTATTTTCGCAAAGTCCGTTAATTTCTGTCCTGTAAAATCTGCCAGAACTAAAAGAAGCATTTACAATTAAGGCATCTCGATTTGAAATGGTGCCGTTGGGTAAACTTGAATGCCAGGAAGTGATTACCCTTCCTATTTGGCTGGAAAGTGTATATTGTCCATCTTGTGGATCCTGGTTTACATAAGTATAATTAGTAGTGCCGGCAGGTAATTGCGAGGCGGTTTCAAAATCTTCATAAAAAATAGGGTCACCCTTGCTCCCTTCACAAAAGCCTAACTGGGCAAAACCTGAAGTGCAGATTATAAGAAAACAAAAAAGAAAGAAAACTTTCATTAATTATAAGGTCAATCCCATAGCAAAAAACATCTCTGGCTTAAATCCATTTCCGGTAGTATGCCAATAATAGATTCCAGCATCATGCTGGTTTCATTTTCCCAAATGTACACAATTACGGCGCGTCTTGAAATTGCATTTCAATTTTTTCAAACCTGTAAGCGTTTGGCCAGCTCTGATTTTCGGCTTCCGCAGCTATTTTCAAAATTCTATTTTTAAAATCGGGAAGTACGCCTTCTTTCAGAATAAACTTCACCGCTTCTTCATAAGATTTGAAGATACTTTTACAAAAAGCTTCCTTTAAATTGCTTTTTTCTTCAGCAAAAGTTTGCGCAATTTCAATATTAAAAAGCATTAAATCTGCGGTTAAATGGGGTTCTACCCCAAGTTGTTGAAAATGTTTAATTTCCTTTTGGGCAATAGATCTACGGGCTTTTGGTTTGCGCCTAGTTTCAGGAAAATATTCTTTAGAAATCTTTAATTTGGCCTTCCGCATTAATTCTTCTTCCCGCGGATTAAACACAAAATCGTAAAAAACCTTTACCGGTTTAAAACGTTCGTAGAGATCAACAATTTGCTCTTCCAGCTGCTCCTTATCTAATTCCTGAAGGTATTTTTTTAATTGGCGTTTACTCATTTAGCTGAAGTTTGTTTTCGCTATGGTCTTTTGAAGGTTTTCTGAAATTTCTAATAACCATTGTACCTGGCTACTTACTAATTGAGCTTCCTGCAACCTTAATTGTACATCTTTTTGGTCTTTTACGGGATCTTCCTTTAACTGATTTTCCCTTTCTACCAATAATTCTTTATAGGTTTTTAATAAAGCTGAAGCCGCTTTTTCTGTGCGGGCAGTGTCAAAACCTTTTAATGTTTCTTCCTCTTCTAATCCTTTTATAGCATTTTCTAAATTAGTACAAATGTGAGACACAAAAACTTCAAAATTCTTAGAAGCTGCCGTAGTTTTATGATTTTGAATAAAAGTTCCCAGCGAAGCCAAAGCCGAAAGAAAAGTTTGATTTAAACCTACAATTTTATAAAGCTGGCTTAATTCTTTCTGTTTGTATTTAGGTTCCTGGGTCATACGTTGAAAGGAAGCACTTAAATTACCCATTTCTAAAAATGCTTTTTTCCTTGAAAGTTTATAAGAGGTTGGCAAAGTTCCTTTTATATGATAAAAACTATCAATTTCTTGCAGGTAATTTTTGTTGGCACCAATACTTTCTTTAACCACATTTTTAATATGTTGTGACTCCCAGGCCGGCCATAAAATAAAATTCCCAAGGGCAGCAAGGCCCGCTCCCAATACGGTATCTATAACCCTAAACTGAATCACATTAAAAACATCTGGTTTTAAAAGCGAATAAATAAAAACAATACTCAAAGTTATAAAAACAGCTGCTGTACGGTAGTTGCGTTGAATTAGAGAAAAAGCAAGAGTAAGGGAAAACAGTCCTAAAATTCCATAAACTACCTGGTTTTTTGTTATAAAAACAATTCCCAATGCGATTACCGCACCAATTAAAGTGCCCACTATTCGCTGTTTAGAACGGTCTTTGGTAAGTCCGTAATTGGGTCGCATAATTACCACAATAGTGAGAATTATCCAGTAAGCATTTTCAAAAGAAAAATATAATCCTATGCTGAATCCTACTAAAATTACAATAGCCAGCCTTAAGGAATGCTTAAAAATTGGAGAACCAAAATTGAAGTTTTCAACAAGCATTTTAGGGTCGTAATCTTGTGGAGTAATAAATTGGGAAACTTCTTTATTTTTCAGCAAAACCGGTTCCCGGGTATCTAAATTATGTAAAACCCTAACTATGGTATTTATTTTTTGACCCTGCTTTTCTAAATAATCGAATAAATTTTGAAGTAGAAATGTTTTCTCATTATTTTCTGAAGAAATAAGCATCCGAACTTCCTGGAAATTTTCTTCTACAGCCTTTAAATATTGCCTAATTTCTTTTGTAGAAGATTTCTTTTTCTTCTCTATAACCACCGAAATTTCATCAAGCTGAAAAGCAATTTTTTTTATCAATTTTTTAAAACGCTCCAACAATTCGCGATCTTCCTGTAAAACTTCGTCCATTTTACTGTAATCTACAGGATTGGCCATTGCCAGCTCTAAAATATCTACTAATTCAATAAAAATTAATAAACGTTTTCGGGCATAATTTGAATTCCCCGAGGCACGCCTGGCGTTTATAAGAATATTGCGTAAACTTTCGTGCTTTTCGTTAAGATCGGTTTGAAGAATAAATAATTCCTTCTGAAGTTTTTCTCTTTTAGCGGTTTCAGTAAGTAAATGCGCCCTTGTTTTTAAGTATTTGGCGGTAAGTTCAAGACATTCGGCTAAAAGCTGTTCGGTATGGTGTTTAGGGTTTAAAAAATTCCAGATATTACTTAAAACCAAATACCATAAACCACCTCCAACAATAAGTAAACCGCGTTCCCAGGGTAGAATTTCAGTAGAAATATTTGCAAAACTTAGTACAATGGCAAATAATCCGGCAAAAGCAACCAGCGATGCTCTAAAACCGTAAACCGCGAGATAGGCAATACCAAACATTAATATTCCTAAAAGTGGTAAAACCAGCCATAGATAAGCTGAAGCATAGCCCATAATTATAGAAACAATACCTGCCAGCATAGCTGCAAGAATCACCCCTATATTCCTGTGTCTAAAACTGCCCGGAATATCACTGGGAGAACTTAATAAAGCGCCCATTGCGAGAACAACTCCAATTTCAAAATTCCCCAACCAAATAAAAATCCCCACAGGTGAACCTATAGCAAAAGTGAGTACCATAGCCTTAGAGAAATCGGTGCTTCTAATATATTTCAGGAATTCCTGCCAGTAAGTAATTATAATGTTAGGCAAATCTTATTCGTTTATCGAAGCAAAGTTACGGTGTATTATAGAGTATCAACCAATAGTTTAAGAAATGATAACATTTGAAACATAAATTAGATTACGGTGCATCTTGCTACGAACTCATTCTTTTCGGTTTAATCCATTTCGGTTTTTCGGTAGTAATTAGCTTAAAAAATGATTTTAAGTTTAAATTAATAATTGTGAGTTGCAGGGTTCTATTCTTAGCAGTAATTTGAACAAAGGCTGAATTTTCCTGGCACTGATATACCTAATAAAATTTCAGTATTAAAATAATTAAATAGTTTAGAAATGAATAAGAGTATACTTTTAAAGAACCGCCCGAAGGGAAAACCTTC